>DJEG01000084.1 GCA_002431305.1 Ruminococcaceae bacterium UBA5904
GCCTTTACCCCGGGAAGACAATGTCTTCCCCTACGTCTTAATCCAAATTTTTACAATAATTTAAATTCGATTATCATCGAAATTTGAACATAATTTTTTTTACTCCACGGTTACGGATTTTGCTAAATTTTTCGGTTTGTCGATGTCGCACCCTTTTGTTCTCGCCGAGTAATACGCCCAGAACTGTAACGCGGGGACTGTGACGGCGGGGGTGAAAAATTCGTTCGTTTCGCCGAGTATTACAACCTCGTCCGCGAGGGAAAATTTATCCCTTAATTTCTCCGTCGTAAAGCATATAACGTATGCTCCGCGCGCCTTTATTTCGTTTATATTATTAGCCGTTTTGTCTGCAAGACGTTCGTTTACTGCGACTGCAAAAACCTTTGTTCCGCGCTCAATAAGCGAGATTGTACCGTGCTTTAATTCGCCCGCGGGCAGACACTCGGAGTGTATATACGTTATCTCCTTTAATTTAAGCGACCCCTCGAGAGCGCACGTAAAATCAACGCCTCTGCCTATAAAGAACACGTCTTTTTCGAACGCGGTGAACGGCGCGCGCCGGCTTATATACCCCGACAGAGAGACGGCGTTTTTAATTTTATCGGCAAGCGAGAAAAGCTCGTATTTATATTCATCAAGCTCGTTGTCCGGTGCGCTGTTTTTGATTTTTGCAAGATAAATCCCCAGCATATAAAGCGCGGTCAGCTGAGTTGTGTAGCCTTTTGTAGTGGCTACGGCGATTTCACGCCCCGCGCGTGTGTAAATTACGCTCTCGCCTGTTTTTGCGATGTAGCTGTCCTTTACGTTTACGATTGAAAGCGTGACCGCGCCCGATTCCCTTGCCTTTTTAAGCGAAGCGAGCGTGTCGGCCGTCTCGCCCGACTGGCTTATCGCTATGACGAGCGTTTTTTTGTCTAAGGGTGTGAACGAATATCTCATCTCGCTTGCGATTACCGCACGGCACGGTATTTTCAGTATTTTCTCAAAGAATAATTCCGCCGTTCTGCCTGCGTGGTAAGCAGACCCGCATGCAGTGAAATAAATTCTGTCGGTATTTTTAAGCTTTTCTATGAATTCGCCGCCGAATCCGAAGTTTATTTCCCCGTTTTCACAATACGCGTCAATCGTTTTTCTGACGGCTTCGGGCTGTTCGTATATTTCCTTTAACATAAAATGCTCGTACCCGTCAATGCCGTCCGAATTCAGATCCGCGTCCGCCTTTTGGGGCGTTTTTTCTTTTTCTTCGCCGGTGAATGAATAGATTTTAACGTCATTTCGATTTATAACCGCGATTTCGGAGTCGTCAAGGTATATAAATTCGTCCGAATATTCGCCCAAAGCCGAAATATCCGAGGCTATACCTGTGCCCGAATCGAATTTGACCGCTGTCAGCGGGCTTAAATATCTCGCCGCGACGATTTCGCCGGGGGAGTCCGGGCATACGGCGGCGAACGCGAACGCGCCTTTTAACTTCTTAACGGTTTTTATAACAGCCGAAAGCAGACTGCCGTCGTAATTTATCATCAGAAGCTGTGAAATTACCTCCGTGTCGGTATCTGTTTCGAATTCGATTCCCTTTGATATAAGTTCTTTTTTTATTTCGTCCGCGTTTTCGATTATTCCGTTGTGAACGACGGCGATTTTTTTGTTCTCGCTCAATATCGGATGAGCGTTTCTATCGTTCGGCTCACCGTGCGTCGCCCAGCGCGTATGCGCGATTCCGACGGGCGAATTAACGTTTTCGTATTTTAATTTCTCTTTAAGCGCGCTTATCCTGCCCGCCGTTTTGACCGCGTTTATTTTTCCGTTAATTTCGACCGCGATTCCTGCCGAATCGTAGCCTCTGTATTCAAGTTTTTCGAGCCCTTTTATTAAATGTTCGGTAACGTTTTCCTCCATAGCGAAGCCGACTATTCCGCACATAAAGATTCCTCCCAAAAAATACGTACAAAAAATTGTATAATATTATTAATATACAATTTATATAGGATTATGCTTTTGAGTAATATATTGAATAATAAAAAAAATTGATAATTTCGAGACAAACGTGAAATTATGTGCTATACTATATCATGGATAGGTAGGATAGATAGGGGACGATTGAAAATGAAATACATGATAGCTTCCGACATTCACGGAAGCGCGTATTACTGCGGGAAGCTTATTGACTGTTATAAAAAAGAAAATGCGGACAGGCTTATTTTGCTCGGCGACATTCTCTATCACGGACCGAGGAACGATCTGCCCGAGGGCTACGCGCCGAAAAAGGTTATCCCTATGCTTAACGAATTAAAGAACGAGATACTCTGCGTTCGGGGCAACTGCGACACGGAGGTTGACCAGATGGTGCTTGAATTTCCGATACTTGCGGACTATGCGATTCTCTGCGAACAGGGCAGGCTTATATACATGACGCACGGTCATAAATTCAACGAAAACAATCTGCCTCCCATTCAAAACGGCGATATACTTCTGCACGGGCACACGCATGTTCCGAAAATCGTTAAACATGAAAATTACACATACTTAAATCCCGGCTCGGTCTCGATTCCCAAAGAGAATTCGCACCGCGGATATATAATACTGGAAAACGGCGTTTTTTCGTTCAAAGACCTTGACAATAATATTAAAAACGAATATCGTATCAATGAATGATACATCGGGGGAAATAAAATGACGCAGGACAGAATGATAGCTGTAAGAAACAGCAAAACCGTCTACCGTGACGGAAATTTGAAATTAAAAGTTTTTAACGACGACTATTCTAAAGCCGACATCTTCAACGAGGCGCTGAATCAGGCGAGAATTGAGGAGACGGGATTAAACGTTCCCAAGGTAATAGAGGTCGCAAAGCACGATGGCAAATGGACTCTCGTCACCGACTATATAAACGGCACGACGATATCGAAAATGATGCAGGAGCATCCCGAAAATACGGACGAATATCTTGAAATGTTTACCTCTCTTCAGGTCGAGGTTCACTCGAAAACATGTCCGGGACTCGTAATGCTCAAGGATAAGCTTAAAAGATACATAAAAAAATCCGACCTCTCGGCTACGGACAGATACGACCTTTACGACAGACTCACGGCAATGCCCGCGCATTTTAAGCTCTGCCACGGCGATTTTCACCCGTCCAACGTCGTAATAACCGAGGACGGCACGCCGTTTATCATCGACTGGTCGCACGCGGCGCAGGGCAACGCTTCGGCCGACGCCGTCAGAACATATCTGTCGCTGAGAATGAACTGGGGACTTGCCGTCGCCGAAATGTACATTAAAAAATATTGTGAAAAATCAAATACGGATATAGATTACGTTCAAAAATGGACGCCGATTATCGTCGCCGCGGAGACCGTCCGCGGAAACGAAGAACAGAGAGAGTTTTTAAAGCAGAAAATAGACGTCAGAGATCACGAAGAATAAGGGGGAACGTCACAATGAAAATAACCGTATGTATCGGCTCTTCATGTCACATCCGAGGCTCGCGCGCAGTCGTAGAGCGTCTTCAGCAGCTAATACATGATAACGGTATCGGAGACAAGGCGGAGCTTGCCGGAACGTTCTGTATGGGCAAATGCCGCGAGGGGGTCTGCGTGACGGTCGACGGGGAATTTTTCTCCGTATCGCCCGACGGCGTAGATGAATTCTTTAACGAAAATATACTTAAAAAGGTTTGATATCGGCTATGATAATACAGATATGCGTAGGTTCTTCCTGCCACCTTAAAGGAACCGAGGCTCTTGTCGGGCTTTTTCAGAGCGCGATAGAAAAGTATAAGCTCTCCGACGATATTACGCTTGCGGGAAGCTTCTGCACCGGCAAATGCAACCGCGTTGGCGTTACGGTTACAATTGACGACGAAATATTCACGGGCGTTACGCCCGAAAACTTTGACGAGTTTTTCAAAAACAACGTTTTAAGCCGATTTGAGGGAAAATAATCTATGGAATGTCTTACTCTTAAAAAATCGAACTGTAAAAACTGTTATAAATGCATACGCCACTGTCCTGTCAAGTCGATCAGATTTTCGGGCAATCAGGCGTACATAATCGGAAACGAATGTATAATGTGCGGGCACTGCTTCGTCGTATGTCCCCAGGACGCAAAACAGATAGTCGACGAGACGGAGAAAGTAAAAGTGCTCTTACAGTCCGGCGAACCGGTTATCGCGAGTCTTGCGCCGTCGTTTATTGCGAATTATCACGGCGCGGGCATAAACGCCATGCGCCCCGCTCTTAAAAAACTCGGATTTACCGACGCGGAGGAAACGGCTGTCGGCGCGACTATCGTAAAAAAAGAATACGAACGCATGATAGACGAGGAGAACAGGGATATCATTATAACCTCGTGCTGTCATTCGGTAAATTTACTTATACAGAAATACCACCCCGACGTTTTACAGTACCTTGCCGACGTTCTCTCTCCGATGCAGGCGCACTGCAAGGATATTAAGAGACGAATTCCCGGCGCAAAAACAGTGTTTATCGGTCCGTGTGTTGCGAAAAAGGACGAGGCGCAGTATTATGAGGGAATGGTTGACGCGGTTCTTACGTTCGACGAGCTTACCGCGTGGCTTAAAGAGGAAAATATCGAGATAGAGAATATTCAGGACTCCGACGAGGAGAGCCGGGCGAGAATATTCCCCACGGCGGGCGGTGTTCTCAAAACTTTATCAAAAGAGAATCCGAATTATACATACATGGCGATAGACGGAACGGACAACTGTATCGCCGCGTTAAAGGATATAGAGGACGGCAAAATTCACAGGTGCGTTATCGAGATGAACGCCTGCGCGGGAAGCTGTATCGGCGGTCCCGTTATGGAGAAGTTCAACCGTGCGCCCGTTAAGGATTATATGGCTGTCGCTCAGTACGCGGGCAAAAAGGATTTTAACGTCAATCAGCCCGAAGAAAAAGAATTGAGAAAAACTTTTACCGCGATTGAACGCCGTTTACAGCCCCCGTCGGAGAGCGAAATCCGCGAAATCTTACGCCAGATGGGCAAGATGAAGCCCGAGGACGAATTAAACTGCGGATCGTGCGGATATAACACATGCCGGGAAAAGGCGGTTGCAATATTCCAGGGCAAGGCGGAAATTTCGATGTGTCTGCCGTATCTTAAAGACAAGGCGGAGAGCTTTTCCGACACGATAGTCAGAAACACGCCCAACGGTCTTATAGTATTGAATGAAAAATTAGAGGTTCAGCAGATTAACAAGGCGGCTCTTAAAATTATGAACCTGCGCTATGCCGCCGATATTCTCGGCGATAACGTTATCAGAATTATGGACACGGCGGATTTTTACACTGTGCTTGAATCCGGTTCGCGCATAGAGGGCAAGCGGATTTACCTTGCCGAATACGAAAAGTACGTCGAGGAAACCATAGTTTACGACAGGGAGTACAGACTTCTTGTATGCATATTGAGAGACGTGACAGAGGAGGAGACTCAGCGCGAAAAGAAAGAACGTATAAGCCGTCAGACCGTTGAAATTGCCGACAGAGTCGTAGACAAGCAGATGCGTATAGTTCAGGATATAGCTTCGCTTCTGGGCGAGACCGCGGCGGAGACGAAAATCGCGCTTTATAAATTAAAGGAGTCGATAACCGATGAATAATCTGTGCGCCGATATCGGTTACAAAAGCATAAATCACGACGGTGAACAGCTGTGCGGAGATCATGTCGAGATTATCGAGCAGAACGATAATTCGTCGGTGATAGTTCTCGCGGACGGACTCGGCAGCGGAGTCAAGGCGAGTATTTTGTCTACGCTTACCTCGAAAATAATATCGACCATGATGGCGGAGGGGCTTCCGCTCGAGGAGTGCGTTTCGACGATTGCCGCCACGCTTCCGATATGCTCCGTCAGGGGAGTCGCGTATTCGACGTTTACGATAATTCATATTATAAATAACGACACCGCCGAACTTATTCAGTACGACAATCCGCTCGTTATACTGCTTCGTGACTGCGTAAATTACGACTATCCGAAAAGCGAGCTTAATATCGACGGCAAAAAGATTTACAAGTCGGTTATAAAATTGCAGGAAAACGATATTTTTATTGCAATGAGCGACGGCTGTCCGCACGCGGGCATAGGACTTGCGTATAATTTCGGCTGGAAACGCGAGGATATAATCGAGTTTATGGAGACGTTCGCGCCCGTCGGATATACGGCGAAAACGCTGTCGACGCTCCTTGTCGACGAGTGCGACAAGCAGTACGGATTCAAACCCGGAGACGACGCGACGGCGTGCGTTGTAAGAATCAGAAAACGCGAGCCGATGAACATTCTTTTCGGTCCGCCGAGACATCCCGACGACTGCGGCAGGATGATGTCGCTGTTCTTCTCGAAAGAGGGCAAGCATATCGTCTGCGGGGGAACCACGTCGTCGATTGCCGCGAAATATCTTCACAAACCGCTTAAAGCGTCTTTGAATTTTGTAAAAAGCGACGTTCCCCCGACCGCCGAAATAGAGGGGGTCGACCTCGTTACCGAGGGAGTTATTACGATAAATAAAGTTATAGAGTACGCTAAGGACACGCTTGACAAAAACGAGCTTTACTCCGTCTGGAGCGTTGGACGCGACGGCGCGTCGATGATATGCCGTATGCTTTTCGAAGAGGCGACGGATATCAATTTCTACGTCGGCAGGGCGGTAAATCCCGCGCATCAGAACCCCGATTTGCCTATTAACTTTAATATAAAAATGAATCTTGTAGAGGAGCTTTCCGCTTGTCTTAAACAGATGGGCAAGAGGATTAAGGTTAGCTATTTTTAAGGGTGAGAGAAATAAAATGAGAAAATTTGACACAAAGGTACAGTATTTGAAGTATAAGGTTCTCCGCGAGGTTTCGCGCCTTGCGTGGAACGACGAACTGCTCGAGAATCTGTACGAAATTCCTAAGACGATAGTTCCCGGTAAGGAGCCGACAATGAGATGCTGTATTTACAAAGAGCGCGCCATAGTCGAGGAACGCGTTAAGCTTGCAATGGGCGGGCATAAGGAAAATCCGAACGTTATCGAGGTTATCGAAACGGCGTGCGACGAGTGCCCCATGGGCGGATACGAAGTTACCAACGCATGCAGAGGATGTCTCGCGCACCGCTGTGAGGACGCGTGCCGTTTCGGCGCGATAACATTTGACCGTAACCACGTCGCACATATCGACAAGACGAAATGCAAGGAGTGCGGTTCATGCGCAAAGGTCTGTCCCTACACCGCGATTATCAGCCGTAAACGTCCGTGTGAGAACGCGTGCAAGATAAAAGCCATACACATGAACGAGGACAAGGCGGCGGCGATTGACAATAACAAATGCATCTCCTGCGGAGCATGCGTTTACCAGTGCCCGTTCGGCGCGATAACCGATAAGTCGTATATTCTCGACGTTATCGATCTTATCAAAAAGAGCGATAACAATAAGAATTTCAAGGTTTACGCGGTCGTTGCTCCGTCGATTTCGAGCCAGTTTACCTACGCAAAACTCGGTCAGGTAGTAACCGGACTTAAAGAACTCGGATTCTATACCGTCGTCGAGGCGGCTCTCGGCGCGGACATGGTCGCCGACGCGGAGTCAAGGGAGCTTGTAGAAAAGGGATTCCTTACAAGCTCGTGCTGTCCGGCATTTGTAAGCTATATCGAAAAATCATTCCCGACGATAAAGCCGTTCGTTTCGCATAATCTTTCGCCCATGGCGACTATCGCGAAGTATATCAAGGAGCATGAGGCTCCCTGCAAGGTCGTATTTATTGGACCCTGCACGGCAAAGAAAATGGAGGTTCAGAAGGACGAGGTCAAGCCGTGGGTTGATGTCGCAATGACGTTTGAGGAACTGCAGGCTTTGTTCGATTCAAGGGATATCGACATAACCTCGCTCGAGGAGGGCGTACTTGACAACGCCTCGTATTTCGGCAGAATATTCGCCCGCTGCGGAGGACTTTCCGACGCGGTCGCGGAGGGTATCAAGGAGCACGGCGTAACGGACTTTGAATTAAAGCCGTTTTCGTGCGACGGAATCGAGAACTGCCGTGTCGCGCTTCTTAAAAAGAGCAAAAATATCCTCGACGCAAACTTTATCGAGGGTATGGCGTGCACCGGCGGATGTATCGGCGGCGCGGGATGCCTGACCCACGGTGAAAAGAATAAAAAACAGGTTGACGATTACGGCAAGGAAGCGCTTGAAAAGACGATTTCCGACGCGATTGCAATGCTGAAATGACAGAAAAACCGCGTGAGTGCCGATTTTGTTGACACTCGCGCGGTTTTATAATGATTATCGCAAAGATTTATTTGTCGGAATTTAACAATATATGTAGGGGAAGACATTGTCTTCCCGCATGAGACTTACGGTTTTATAAATAATAAATCTGCGTCAGCAATATGAAATTCCCGGGTTTCCGAAGGCAAAAATCATATTTAAAAATTTTCTGCCTTTACCC
>DJEG01000100.1 GCA_002431305.1 Ruminococcaceae bacterium UBA5904
ACAAAATATGTAGGGGAAGACGTTGTCTTCCCGGGGTAAAGGCTCAAATTTTCAAATATGATTCCGCCTTCGGAAACCCGCGGTTTTCTTCTCGCTGACGCGGGGTAATTTTTATCCGTCCGCAAATCTCATGCGGGAAGACAATGTCTTCCCCTACATAATATTGTTTATGCTTCAAAAAACTAATCGCTGTTAAATATTCGCTCTCGTAACATCAAGCACGCCGTCGACTTTTTTAAGTCTCGCGACGACTGAATTCAAATGCTCGGTCGAATTTACCGAAATATTCAAATAAACGAGCGCCGTTGAATCCTTAAGCGTTCTCGTGTTCATGCTGTGTATCATTATACGCATGTTCGAAAGAGCCATTGTGATGTCGGCGATAAGGCTCATTCTGTCAAGGCACGTGACAGTGAGCGACGCGGTGAATCCCGCAGACGGGAGTTTTGCCCATCTTACGCTTATCCATCTCGCCGAGTCGGGCGAGGAAGCGATGTCGACGGGGACGTTCGGACAGTCGCGCTTGTGAACGGAAACGCCGTGTCCGCGCGTTATAAATCCGATTATATTATCCCCGGGTATCGGGCTGCAGCATTTCGAAAGTTTGACAAGGCAGTTGTCAATTCCGTCGACGATAACGCCGTCGGGGCTCGACGTCGGCTCCGTTTTAAGTTTGATTTCGGGGACAGGGGGCGTTTCGACCGTCTGTAATTTTGAAGCCTCGTCCCTTATCTGCGGAATCAATTTACTCAGCGTTATACCGCCGTAACCTATCGCCGCATAAAAATCGGGTATCGAATTTAAATGCTGTTTCTCCGTAAGCGTCTGTAAAAGTTCCCGGAGCTTTTCGTCGTCGAGCCGTATTTTGTTTCTGCGCAGTTCCTTTTCGAATTCCTGCTTGCCCTCGGCGATATTTTCGTCCCTTCGTTCTTTTTTGAACCATGAGCGGATTTTCGTTCTCGCTCCGCTCGTTTTAACTATATTAAGCCAGTCTCTGCTCGGACCCTTGCCCTGCTGGGACGACGTGATTATCTCTACGATTTCGCCTGTCTGAACGACGTAGTCTATCGGCACGATTCTGCCGTTTACCTTAGCTCCCGTCATCTTGTTTCCGACGGCGGAGTGAATCGCGTACGCAAAGTCTATGACCGTTGACCCCGCGGGCAGGCAGATAACCGTTCCCTTGGGAGTTAATACAAACACTTCCTCCGGTACGAGGTCGCTCTTAATATCCTGCACAATATCCTGCGGATTGTCGGATTCCTGCTGACTTTCGAGCATTTGTCTAATCCATACAAGACGATTGTCAACATCCTTGTCGCTTCTGCCGAGTTTGTATTTCCAGTGCGCGGCGATACCGTATTCGGCGTTTCTATGCATTTCCCACGTTCTTATCTGAACCTCGAACGGCACGCCCTCCTTGCCGATAAGCGTCGTATGAAGCGACTGGTACATGTTCGGCTTCGGGGTTGAAATATAATCCTTAAACCTGCCGGGAACAGAGCGGAACATATCGTGGACGATTCCCAGACAGTTATAACAGTCAATGACGGTGTCGACGATAATTCGAACGGCGTAAATGTCGTAAATTTCGTCGAAACTCTTATTGTGCAGATACATTTTACGGTAAATACCGTGAACGGATTTGATTCGTCCGTCGATTTTCGCGTCCTTTACAGTCTCGTGAACGCGCTCTGTTATCTTCTTTTTTATATCGTCAAGATATTCCTTTCTCTGCGGTTCCTGCTCGGCAAGGCGCTTTTCGATATCGGCGTATGCGACGGGGTCGAGGTAGCTTATCGACAAATCCTCGAGCTCCTCTTTAAACGCCCTGATACCGAGTCGGTGAGCAATGGGCGCGTAAATTTCAAGCGTTTCTTTCGCCGTAAGCCTGCGCTTCTGCTCGGGAACGTATTTAAGCGTCCTGATATTGTGAACGCGGTCGGCTAGCTTGATAATTATAACTCGTATATCCTTGCTCATTGCTATGAGCATTTTTCTCAGATTCTCCGCCTGCTGTTCCTCTTTTGAAGAGATTTGCATACGGTTGATTTTTGTAACTCCGTCGACGAGCAGAGCGATTTCCGAGCCGAAAAGCCCGTTTATCTCCTCTATCGTATAATTCGTATCCTCGACAACGTCGTGTAAAAGTGCGGCGGAAATTGACGGCATATCCATTCCGAGCTCGTCAAAAAGAATTTCCGCAACGGCTATCGGGTGAATGATGTACGGTTCGCCCGATTTTCTCAGCTGATTGCCGTGCGCTTCATTCGCGACATTGAACGCCTTATCGATAACCGCCATGTCTTCGCTCGAAAACGAGTCCTTCATTTTTTCTCTTAACTTTGAATATAATTCGATTCCGACCTGTTTTTCGTGTTCTGCCATACTTTTTCACCCTCTCTGTTCGGAATAACCGAGTTTTTTAAGTATATCGGACGACGACAGCGAAACTTTCTCGGCCACGTCCGCGGTTTTATAGTAACCGTTTTCAATTTTTATAACGCCTGTCTCAATTAAAGCGTCGAGCGCGATATGAACCTTGCATACATCGAACGATGAAAGACCGAGACGTACGGTAATTTCCTCCTCGCCCCCGACGCGGGCGGTTCCTTTTTTAACGAATCTGAAAACGTCCGCCGCCGTCTTTCTGTCCGGGCATGCGGTTTCTTTTATTTTATCCGGAATTTCATTAGAATATTTTACTTTTTTATAAACGGAAAAGCCTCTGAACAATTCGTCGTCGTCGACTCCGGAGAGCTTCGCCGCCCTTATCATAACCGACGGGCGCACCTCGCCCCTGTATTCGTTTTTTTCAATATTCGCGGCGATGTCGATGCTCTCGCCGACAGAGAACGGAAAATCATCCTCGTTTACCCCGAACCATACCGCTCTGAATTTAACGCGTCCGCGCTCGAGAATGAGACTCACGTGCCCGCCCGTTTTGCCGATGGCTTTGACCGAATTTACTGTTAAATTATTAATACAGAAAACAGGCTGGGGATTCTCCGCGCCGAACGGCTCAAGAAGCGAGAGCGAATTTAACAGCGCGTCGTTGATTCCCGCGGGGTTAAGTTTACAGTCTAATTTTAAAATAGGATTAAACTCATCCAAATTATTTGCATACTTGTTAATCGCTTTTCTGAATTCTGCAATTTTTGAATTTTCAACGGAGAAGCCCGCCGCGAGTTTGTGACCTCCGAATTTTACAAGCAAATCCCTGACATTCGTCAGCGCTTCGAAAAGCGAAAATCCCTCGACGCTTCTGCACGAGCCTTTCGCGATACCGCCGGGCTCTCCCTCGGCGATAACAATCGCGGGTTTGCCGTACTTGTCGACAAGACGAGAGGCAACTATTCCGATAACGCCGGCGTGCCAGCCCTCGCCCGAAACGACCAGAACCCTGTCGGCAAAATACGACGAATCAGACTCGATTACAGATACGGCGGAGTCGATAATTTCCGACTCGATACCCTGGCGTTCGGCGTTGCATTCGTCGAGAATACCCGCCAAACGCTCGGCTTCGTCCTCGTCCTCGGTTATCAGCAGTTTCAGCGCGTTTTCGGCGGATGAGACTCTGCCCGAGGCGTTTATCCTCGGCGAGAGCGAGAACGCGACGGACGACGCGGTCAGCTCTTTATCGTAGAAACCGCATCTGCGCCTCAGAGCGAGAATGCCCGGGCGCATAGAATTATTTATGACGTTAAGACCTCTCGAAACGAGAAGCCTGTTTTCACCCCTGAGCGGTACGATATCGGCGACGGTTCCTATAACGGCGAGGTCGGCAAAATCATCAAACACGCTCTGGGCGTCTCCGCCCTCGAGCGCCGCCGCGAGCATAAATGCAACGCCGACGCCGGCCAAATCCTTACACGAACACGTATCGTCTATTCTGTGCGGGTCGACGACTGCAAGCGCGCCTGGCAGAACCGAACCGGGCTGATGATGGTCGGTGATTACGATATTCATACCCTGCGACTTTATGTATTCGGTCTCCTCAACGGCGCTTATTCCGTTGTCGACGGTGATAATCAGCTTTGTTCCGCGTTCTTTAAGTTTATCGACAGCCTCAGTGTTGAGTCCGTAGCCCTCGTCGACTCTCGACGGAATGTAATAGTCGGCGTCAGCGCCGAAAAGCTGTAAAAAAGTCAGCAAAAGCGCCGTTGCCGTAACGCCGTCCGCGTCGTAGTCGCCGTAAACCGTGATTTTATCGCCGTTTTCGACAGCCGAATTCACAGCCTCGACGGCCTTATCCATATCTTTAATATTAAACGGGTCGGAAAATTCACCGTCGGAGGAAAGAAACGAAACTATCTCGTTCTCGTCGGTGATACCGCGGGAAATGAGCATCAAAACGGCGAATTCGTCGAGAGAATGCTCATACGCAATCCGCGCGGCGAGAGTCTTATCAAATTGTGATAACTGCCACTTTCTGCGACTCACTCGAAATCAGTCCTCAGTCTTTTTTATCGTCAAAATGCTGTTTAAGTCCGCTCCATTTCTGTCCCCAGGCGTTCGCCCATGACTCACAGTAGAGCTTATAATAAGAAACGTTGTTTTTCTTTCTGTAATTCTCAAAAAAATTGCACCATATAGCCGACGGAAGTCCTATTACAATCCAGTAAAGCGGTCCTAAGAGCAGGCACTGTATAGTGTGTCCGTACTCGTGAATACGCGTGTTGTACGTCCACTTTTCGTCGTGCTCGCACATAAAAATGAACATGCCCGTCGACAGTCCGCCCCAGTTCTTGGGCAGGTATGTGATGTAGCTGTTGCAGAACTTCTCGTGACGGCACTTTTTATAATATATTAAATATACGATTCCGCCGATTAAATTTACGGGGAGCCCCCACGTAAACTGGACGAGGTAAAACAGAAATTTAGGAAGTCCGCTTTTCGCTTTCGCGCTCTCGATTTTCAGGTCGACGACTTTCATAAAATATATCCTCCCATTCAAGCAAAAAAGCCCTATTATCTTTTAATTATAAATTATTTTGAAAATAAATACAAGTATAAAAACAATAATTTATCGTTTCAAAGCGCAAACATTCTTTATGTAGGGTAAGACATTGTCTTCCCGCATGAGACTTACGGTTTTAACAATAATAAATTTGCGTCAGCAATATGAAATTTCCGGGTTTCCGAAGGCAAAATCATATTTTAAATTTTCT
>DJEG01000077.1:0-496 GCA_002431305.1 Ruminococcaceae bacterium UBA5904
TTGACAAATCGGGGATTTTGTTATGACCGTATATAAAAATAGTGAATGCTGTTAAAGCCAGGATTATTTTTTTGCTGTCAGTTCATAGCTTAATCCGACGAGGTTTTTTACTGTTTCGCTGTCCGTTTCTTTGTCTAAAATTATCGACAGCCACGAATTTTTATTCATGTGATATGCGGGGAAAATTGTTCGTCCGTCGCGGACTGAGCCTGTCAGTATCGGATCGCATTTTACATTTACGACGTCAATATTTCCGTCCTCGCCGGGCAGAAGTCTGTCACGCCGGATGTTCATCACCAGCGCAAACCACTTTCGGTTGTCCCTGTGTCTGAACACGGCGTTTTCGTCGTCCCACGGATAATCCGGGTCAACGTTGTATTCGGTTTTTATAAATTCAAAAAATTCGGATTTTGTCATAATAAGCCGTATTTTACATTTGTAATAATTTTATTAAGATCTTTATCAAGTTTGTCAATCGCACAGCCGTTTCTTCCCG
>DJEG01000077.1:548-12281 GCA_002431305.1 Ruminococcaceae bacterium UBA5904
CCCGCCGTTCTGTCTTCTTCGACAGCAAGAAGCTCAGCACTCAATTTCTGCATTTTCTTATGACGAGTGTAAGTTCCGATATTCATAGCGTCCTTGCCTTTTTTATAATCAAATCATTATAAAATCAAAATTATCAGTGTGTTCCTTATTTTTTCTTATTGATTGATTCCAGAAGACACACCGTCTCGACGTGAGAAGTTCTCGGGAAGAGGTCTACCGGGGTTGCTTCGGTCGTCTTATATCCGAGCGAATCGAACACGGCGCAGTCCCTTGCGAGTGTTGCGTGGTCGCACGAAACATACACGACTCTGTCCGGGTTCATTTTTACAACAGTTTCGATAAGCTCCTTCGAGCACCCTTTTCTCGGCGGGTCGAGGATCACGACATCGGGTTTCAGATTTTCCTTTTCGAGAGTTTCGGCGGCTGCCGCCGCGTCGGCGCATATAAAACGCGCGTTTTTTATGCCGTTTATTTCGGCGTTCGTCTTCGCGTTTTCGACAGCCTCGGGGATAATCTCCGCGCCTATCACTTCTTTAACTTTGTCCGCCATTGACAGTCCTATCGTTCCCGCCCCGCAGTATAAATCGAGCAGAACCGTGTCGGGCGTAAGGTATGCGTATTCGGCGGCTTTTTTATATAAAATTTCCGCCATCGTTCGGTTGACCTGATAAAATGCGAGCGGTGAAATTCTGATTTTAACGGAACACAGAATATCCTCGATATATTCGCGTCCCCAGATGCATTCGCATTTGTCGGACATAATAACGTTCGTCTTATCCGTGTTGTAATCGGCGCAGATTCCGACGATATTTTTATTCGACTTTAATATTTCTGTTATCAATTCGTCCTTTTTCGGGACTTTTTTTGCGTTTGCTATGACCGTTACGACAATCTCACCGGTCTCGAACGCTTTTCTTATATAAATATGACGTATAACCCCGCGGTGCGTGTTCTCATCGTAGACGGGAATCGAGTATTTCGTTATCCACGTTCTGAACGCGGAAATAATATCCGAAAATTCCTCGGGCTGCAGCCGGCAGTCGGCGCAGTCTATGACCCTGTGCGAAAACGGCGCGAAAAATCCGATTTCCAATCTGCCGTTGTTCATTCTGACGGGGTACTGCGCTTTGTTTCTGTATCTTGAACACGAAACTGCCGGAATTATCGGTTTTACCGTAACGTCAAGACTGCCGATTCTTTTAAAAGAATCGGCTATGTTCTGTTCTTTGACTCTGCACTCGGCTTCATACGAAATGTGTCTGTATGAACAGCCCCCGCACTGCGAATAAACAGCGCAGTCCGGCTCTGTTCTGTCGGGGGAGGGGGTTATAATTTTCGTAAGCTTGCCGACGGCATAGTTTTTTTTCGCTTTAATAATATGACATTCAATCTCGTCGCCGACCGCTGTCGAGGCAACAAAAACAGCCTGTCCGCCGTACCGTCCGACTCCGTTTCCCTCGTTCGTCAGAGACGTTATCGTAAGACGTATATCCTGATTTTTAGTGAGCATAATTAAAATGTTTTAACAAGTTCTTTAAGATAATTCTTGAATTTTTCTCCGATTTCGGGGTGGGCGAGCGCGACCTCGCAGTTTGCCTGCATGATTCCGAGCTTGTCGCCCATGTCGTACCGTTTTCCTATAAAATCGACTGCGGTAAGTCCCTTTTCGCGCGCCATCATCGTCATCGAATCGGTGTAAAGCACCTCGCCGAGAATCGGGCTGACGGGCGTTTTCTCTATGTATTCGAATATTTCGGGCGTGAGCAGATTTCTGCCGAGAATCGAATAGTACGACAGAATTTCGTTCTCTTTAGGCTTCTCGACAATATTCGATACGTTCATAACGTTGTTTTCAAGGGGAGTTACGTCGAGCGTGCAGTACTTCATGACCTGCTCCTTCGGACATTTGTGAACGCCGACTGTACATTTGCCGTACTTATTAAACGCGTCGATAAGCTGTTTCGTGACGGGGTACTCATTATTTATAATGATATCGTCTCCGTACAGCACGGCGAACGGGTCGGAGCCGACGAACGATTTTGCCGTATGAATGGCGTGAGCGAGTCCGCGTGTTTCCTTTTGACGGATATAATAAATATTCGCAAGGCTCGCGGGCTTTAATATAGACTCGTAAAGCTCTTCCTTGCCTTTTTTGCCTCTGAGATTCGCTTCAAGCTCAAACGAGTGGTCGAAATGATCCTCGATAACCTCTTTGCCGCGGTTTGTAATGATAAGAATATCGGTGATTCCCGATGCCGCCGCCTCCTCGACAAGGTACTGAATCGCGGGCTTGTCGACGATGTTAAGCATTTCTTTGGGAATTGATTTTGAAGCGGGGAGAACGCGGGTCCCGAGCCCCGCGGCGGGGATAACTGCTTTTGTGACTTTCATTTTAATACCCTGTCTTTCTTAAAATCTCAAAAATACCGAAATAAACGATTCTATTATGAACGGGAAAAGAATATTCAGCGCGCTTGTACCGCCGTTGTGTCTCAGAACAAAATGATACGTGTTATCGTCGACGGCGACGGTTCTCAGATTCTTAATATCCCTGAGCGCTTTCTGCTTGTAAAAGTCGTTGCCTTTTATACCCATTACGATTCCGAATGCGATATACAGCAGAATGCTCGAGCCTACCGAGGCGAGAAATACGTTCGAGGTTGTGACTGCCAGTCCCTTCTGCCGGACATCGGCGTCCGAGATATTGTCCGTATCGCCCTGCTGGATTTTTGTGTAAATGTCGGCAAATTCGTACGCCGCCTGTTCATACGCCTGCCACTGTTCGGGGGCAAACTTCTGAAACGCGAGGTCTACGCCCTGGGAGAATATAAACTGAAGGGCGATTAAAAGCACGGTTGCGACGCATCCGATTTTAACCATTTTTCTGTAAAAGAGCCAGTAGATTGAAAAAATCGCCGAGCTCCAGTTCCATTTGTGCTTCTTGCCGCCGTTCTGAATTTCGAGGAACGAGGCGATATACTTGTCGGAATTTGTCTGAATGTATTCACCGAGTTCGGAAACCGGAACGTCCTCAACCTTAGCGTCGCCGAAAAGAGCTTTCGCCGAGTCGGCGTAAGGATTGTTATATGAATACGTGTTCTGTCCGCCCGTGCCGAACGGGGGGTATCCGTTTTGATTAAAACGCGGGTCGTTTTGATTATACCGTCCGCCGTACGGATTGTTCTTCTGAGCGCCGGGGTTCGCATTTTGGTTTACAAGAGGCATTTTGCATCTTGCGCAGTTCGTCTCTCCGACGGGGTTGGGCAGTCCGCACCTCGGACAGATAAGTACCTCCGCTTTTCTCTCGTTCCTGTTTTCGTTATCGAGTTCGGGAGCCTGCCAGACGAAACCGTCCGCATGCTTATCCTCGTTTGCGCAGTGACCGAGCGAATTATAGCACTCGCGGTGGTGGGGCGTTCCGCATATCGGGCAGACGACGACATCGTCTGACTCTTTAAATTTATTGTGACAGACAGGACACTCATATCCCGTATAGAACATTTTATTTTCCTCCGTTAATATAGCAAAAGAGAGTCGAACCTCATAAGCCCAAAACGCACCGTCTCACGTCTCTGAGAACGGTTTTTTCCTTGAAATACGCCAGTATTCCTGCGGAAAAGAATCGTCCCCATAGACGCAATCCGCTGTATTTTGGGTGCGGAGCAGTTCATATCAATCATATTTTCGTTTCGGCAAGGCAAAGGAAAGCAGAAATCTTAACGGCTTTCAAGTTTCTTTAACGCAGGCGAAGCAGAAAGAGGGTGGATATAAACCTTATGGGGTCGACTCCCTTTTGCTATTATACAATTAATCTATTTTATTATATACCGATATTATCCCGAATTCAAGTACGGATATTTTTATTTGACAATATGATATGATTTTATTATAATATAAAATGATTGATTATGATTTAAAATAAGAGAGGAATATTTATGCTGCAGTATGAAGAACTGAGATTAAGCCTGCTTAAATGCAAAGAGCCTATCGGCGAGCTTGCCGACGCGCTCGGTCTCGGTAAAATGAAAGAGGAAATTGCGGAGCTTGAGGAGAGAGCCGCTTCCGACGGATTCTGGAACGATCTCGAAAAATCACAGCAGATAGTTCAGAGAACGAGCATGCTTAAAAAGAAAGTTGAAGCGTACGAGGGACTTGTAAGCGATTACGAGGACACGCTCGCGCTTATAGAAATGGCTGACGAAGAGGGCGACGATTCCATGGTCGACGAGTGCGCCGAGAGCGTTCAGAAGGTTAAGGACGAGCTCGACAGACAAACTCTCGACACGCTCCTTATCGGCGAATACGATTCAAAGAACGCGATTCTTACGTTCCACGCGGGCGAGGGCGGAACCGAGGCTCAGGACTGGGCGATGATGCTTTTCAGAATGTATCACCGCTGGGGCGAGCGCCACGGATTCAAAACGACGACTCTCGACTATCTCGAGGGCGACGAAGCAGGAATCAAGTCCGCGACGATTTTAATAGAGGGCGACAACGCTTACGGATATTTAAAGAGTGAGATGGGCGTTCACCGTCTTGTCAGAATCTCGCCGTTTGACGCTTCGGGCAGGAGACATACGTCGTTCGCTTCGGTTGAGGTTATGCCCGAGATTGACGATACTATCGAGGTTGAGATTAAACCCGAGGACATCAAAATGGACGTTTACCGCGCGAGCGGTGCCGGCGGACAGAAGGTTAACAAAACCTCGTCGGCGGTTCGTCTTACGCATATCCCGACGGGTATCGTAGTTTCGTGCCAGGTCGAGCGTTCGCAGTATCAGAACAAGGACGTCGCGATGAACATGCTCAAATCAAAGCTCATTGAAATCAAGGAGCGCGAGCATCTTGACAAAATCGACGATATCAAGGGCGAGCAGAGAGAAATCGCATGGGGCAGTCAGATTCGTTCGTACGTTTTCATGCCCTACACGCTCGCAAAGGATACGAGAACGGGATATTCGAATTCTAATATCAACGCAGTTATGGACGGAGATATCGACGGATTCATAAACGCGTATCTTAAAATGCAGTCGCAGGAGAAGTTGACTGCGGAAAATAATCAATAACATCCCCTATAAAGATATTAATAAAATCAAGCCTCCGCTTAATACCGAAACGGAGGCTTAAATTATAATTTAAAGTACGAGTTATTATTCTTATACATAATCAAATTATGTAGGGGAAGACATTGTTTTCCCGCATGAGACTTACGGTATTATGAATAATAACAATGCGTCAGCAATATGAAATCTGCGGGTTTCCGTCGGTAAATTCACAAGACAAATTTGTGCCTTTACCCCGGGAAGAAAATGTCTTCCCCTACGTCTCAATTCGAATTTTTATAATATTTTTAATTCGATTATCATCAAAATCCGAACAAAGGCATTTCTGATCACTGACCGCTGATTAAAACGGATTGAAAAATCTGTCGAATACGTTATATCCGAGCGCAACTTTCTTGAACAGCCAGATAACGGGATTGAATCTGAAGAAAATCCAGTCTACGACCGTTACGAGTTTTCTTAACTTTGTCGAAATGTCGTTTGTCTCGGGAACCTCTACGCTCTCGAACTCCTCGCCCTCAACATTGAGAACGAACGGCTGAGAGTAGCAGATTCCGTTTTCGCCCGTGATGTAAAATCTTACGTAGAGATAAGGATCGTCAAGAAGCTCTGCCGAATGAAGGTCAAGCGCTGCGGTGCCGTTTATTGCTTCCCTTAAAATAACGTTGCCGTCGGAAACGAACGTTATAGTGTCGCAGTTTACGCCCGATACGGTGATGGTGTCGTTATCCTGATCAACCTCGACTCTCGTTACCATGGGAGTGTTGTTGAGCTTCCAAAGCTCCTCATCGTAAACCTTCTGCTCGTCGAATCCGGGCATTTCGGGCATACCGTTGAGCTCAACGCCGTTTGAAAAGTGCGAAACCGCGAAGCACGTGCCGTTTTCCATGGCGGTACGGAGCGCACCGGTCGTAAGCTCGGGAGCCATAACCATTGTGTATGCGTCGTTTATCGATCTTTCGTTATGAGAATCGGAAAAACTGAACGCCCAGGGCACTACGCCGTTGGGAATGGTTTTCTGAAGAATCTGGTCATAGAGAATTCTGTCGCAGCGGGTGTGCTCATCTATAGCGGAATTAATTCCCATGCCTACGCTTGAACCTGCATTGTCAATAAACAGACGGGCAAACTTTGTTGGGTAATAGTCGTCTATTTTCTGTCCTACATGTTTTTCGGTATCTCTTTTTATGTAAACGTATTCGCCGACGTGGGAAAGCATGGATATTCCCCCCGCCTTTTTTACGCCCGCTGAGGGTGTTTCGTAGTCGCCGAAAACGCCTGCGAGTCCCTGTCCGTAGTCACAGTAATAACCTGTAAGATGACAATCCGTTATGGGCGTTGCCATGTTAAGCTCAATACCCTGAGGAATATCGAGCATTCCGTTTTTATGCGTTCTCGTTGCGGAATCCGCGGTACCGGTAATGTACGATTGATACTCCTCATCGGACAGCGGAACGATTTCGGACATTTTTGTTCTTTCATACTTAATGAGACGGACGAGCGGAATAAGCTCGGGAGCTGTATCCCAGCCTTTGTTTATGGTGCCGTGATCTGTGATTGCGACCATATCATAGTCATAATCATAGTGAGCCTGTACGACTTCCTTTACTGTCATGTAGCCGTCGGACGCGGTCGTCTGACAGTGGGGCTGGAATTTATACGAACCCCATTCGTCCCAGTTGACCTCGGCGTATGGGTCTGTGATAATGTAATTCTTCTCGCCCATGCCGTCCTCGGCGGATACGCAGAAAACAAACGTCTGCGTAAGTATAAGAACGGTCAGAAGTACGGAAATAAATTTTTTCATGCCGATATTCCTCCTGCAAAACAGTTATGTGTATAATATTGTACATATTATACACCGAAATGTCAAGTATTTTTGTTATAAAAATTAAAAAATGAAATACCAAATGGAATGCCAGCGGAATTATCATCGCAGCAATTGTTAAATTCTGTCGATAATGTCAAGCACTTCTGAATTTAAATTGAGATTTATTTCTTCAAATCCGTTATCCTTATCGTAATAAAAACAGTCGCCGTCCTCGTTTCCGCAGACGGTGTAGTATTTTCCGTCGACATAGCAGAAACCGGCGCCGTTGTCCATTGCGATGCCCGAAAGACCGCCGGATTTTATCGCGTCGGAGAATGTACGCCAGTTCTCGCTCTGATAGTGCGGACAGCTCGTAAACGGGATGAATCCGAGACAGTCGTAAAACATGAAGCTTCCGTCTTCTCCGCAGTCGTCGTAGCCCTGATTAAACCAGCACATCGCGCCTGAGGACAGTCCGCACATGACTTTACCGTCGGCGTACGCATTTTTCAGATACTTATCCGCGCCTGTTGATTTCCATGTGTCCATTAAGAATTTGAGATTTCCCCCGCCGACGTAGATTATGTCGGCTTTGTTTATTTTTTCGGCGATAACGGATTCGGTCACGTCGGAATGAGTCAGATACAGTATATCAATATTATTGCATCCGCGCGCCTTAAAATTATCCATAATAACGTCGTCCCCGCCGATATCGTCGTGTCCCGCAGTCGGAACAAAGAGAAAGTCGGGATTTTTTTTGCCCGAAAGCGAAACTATATGCTCTGCGACGCTTGTCATTTCGCCGTTGTCGTATCTGCCCCCGCCGAGAGCTACTATTTTACCCATAAAAAATTCCTCCGAATTCAAAAATCGGTTAATATCTTATCATGAATTCGCCTTTTTATCAATAAATTCGCGGAAAAATGAAAAAAATGTGTAAAACATAGCCTTGAAAGTACGGAAAAACGAGTAAAAACAGTATTAAAAACCTCGGAAAAATGTGTAAAACACAGGGTATAATATTAAGAAAAATGTGTAAAAACCATATTGAAAACATAAGAAAAACGTGTTAATATGATTATGGCAAAAGAGAGTCGGGAGGTATATTTATGAGGAGAAACGCGCTCGAGCTTCTTAAAAAATGGAAAGACGACAGCGAACGCAAACCCTTGATATTAAAGGGCGCGCGCCAGGTCGGCAAAACATGGCTTATGAAGGAATTCGGACGGACATGCTACGACAATTTCGTGTATTTCAACTTTGACGAGGACGACGAGCTGAAAACTGTATTTGAAAAGAATAAAAATCCCGAAAGAATCGTCGAGCTTCTGTCGCTTATTTCGGGCAGAAAAATAGAGAAGAAAAAAACGCTCATTATTTTCGACGAGGTACAGGAGTGCCCGAACGCGCTCAATTCTCTCAAATATTTTAAGGAAAACGCAAACGACTATCACATCATTTCAGCCGGAAGTCTGCTCGGTACGCTTCTCTCACAGCCAAAATCATACCCCGTCGGAATGGTTAATCTTATAAATATATATCCGCTGACGTTCGGAGAATTTCTCGAGGCGGTACAGCCGGAGCTTTATGAATATTATAAGGAAATAAAAAAAGACGTTCAGCCCGAGGAGTATTTTCATACACGGCTTACCGAGGCGTATAACACGTATCTCATAATCGGCGGTATGCCCGAATGTGCCGCGTCGTGGATAAAATACAAGGATCCCGAGAGAGTTGCGGGAATTCAGCGTGAGCTTATAGAAATATACGAAAATGATTTTTCGAAACATAACGGAAGCATAAACAGCGGACGTATTCTCATGGTTTTCCGCAGTATCGTTTCACAGCTTGCAAAGCCGAATGAAAAATTTGTCTACGGCGCGGTGAGAAGCGGAGCGAGAGCGAGAGAATTTGAGGAAGCGATAGAGTGGCTCGTCTCGGCGGGCATGGTCAACCGCGTTTATAATATTTCGAAGCCGGAACACCCGCTTCCCGCGTTTGATAAAATCGAGCAGTTTAAGCTGTTTTTATTCGATACGGGACTTCTCAAAATGATGGCGGGCGTTGACAACAGCGCGGTTCTTTTAAAAACCGATTATCAGTTTAAAGGGGCGCTTACGGAAAATTACGTGCTTCAGCAGTTAAAGGGCTGTTTTGACTGCGACCCGAGATATTATGCGGACAAAGACGGTGAAATTGATTTTATAGTTCAGAATAAAACACAGATTATTCCGATTGAAGTAAAGGGCGGAGAGGATAAATCCGCACCGTCTTTTAAAAAGTACATTTCCGTGTATAACCCGGAATGCGCTGTCAGATTTTCAAAAAGAGGTTACAGAACCGACGGAAAAATAACGAATATCCCGCTGTACCTTGCAGAAAAGATGAAAGAATTAATATAGCAAAATAAAACCGCCGAATCGGTCAGTTCCGACTCGGCGGTAAATATTTAACGGAAAAGCGTTCGGAATGAATCAGCCGTCAGTGCATAAGTTTCATTCGGCACTTTATATAATGACAAATCCGTCAGGATTTGCACCGACACTATTCACTTTTCACTCGGGATATTTACATCCTTTTCATGGGATAGGAAAAAGCGTTCGGAATGAATCAGCCGAACATCAACCGCCGTTCCAAACGGCGGTTGATGCTTGCCCGACGGCGTACAAAAGTACTCCGAGGGTGAGGATGGTTCATAGCAAAAAGCCAACCTTTTTTATATTTACAACTGCTTTTTGCGGTCCGGACGTTTTTAACATCCCATCACTCTGTTCTCAATGCCAGTACGGGGTCTTTTTTCGCCGCCATTTTCGCGGGGATAAATCCGCCGAGCACGGTCAGTATCAAACTTACCGCCATAAGCGCAAGCGCGTACAGCGGGTTGAGTTTCGCAACGCCCGAAAGACCCGTCATGTTGTAAATTATAATATTAATAGGAATAATCAGCACGTAGGCGATCGCGATTCCGAGCGTACCGGAGCAGAGACCCGTGATGAACGTTTCCGCATTGAATACGCGTGTGATGTCCTTGCTCCTTGCGCCCAAAGCTCTCAGAACGCCTATCTCCTTTGTTCTCTCGAGGACGGAAATGTACGTGATTATCGCAATCATTATCAGCGACACTACGAGCGAAATCGCCGCGAATGCGATAAGAACGATTGTGATAGCGTCCATAATGCTTCCCGTCATCTCGGTTATCGTGCTCGAAAGGTCGGTATAAACGACGGTGTCGTCCTCGCTTTTACCCTCGTTGTATTTATCGAGATACTGAATAACCGCGTCCTTAGCCTCGAAGTTACAGGGGTAAACGAGTATGCAAACCGGCGACGAATTTCCGCCGAGCGCGGAGAGCATTGCCGATTTGTCCGAATACGAATCGCTCGAAAAGAATACGGGCGTGTCGCTCTCGGACTGCGCCTTATAAACGGCGGTCGACTCGTTTTTCTCGATCAATTTATCGACGAGCTTTTCGGAGTACGCGATACCCGTGCTCAAAAAGCCCATAGCGGTACCGCCCTTGATTCTGACGACTCCCGAAACAGTGAGAGTTTCGCATTTATCATTATTATAAACAGAATTAAGGTTGTTCTCCGACGTCTTCATATAGAGCTTGTAATTGTCGTTATACGTGTACATAAGGTCGTTGTCCGCGAATTTATACTGCGTACCGACAATCTCGTCAAACGGGATGTCCTTATCGTCCGAAACGTCGAATCCGAGCGACTCGAGGACGGATTTGTCGACCCTGTTCTGCGTGTCGACGACCATGACAATCTCGTTTTCATTCTTCGGATAGCTTCCCGCAAGGATGTCATAATTCGATTCAAGATACGACGTCTGACCCTCGCCGAGTGTTTCGGGGTAAGTCGAAATGCCCATTCCGCTCGTCGAATACATGCTCGAAAAATCGGCTGTCGAGAACTGCGAGAGCGATATCTGTTTTATTTTTCCGTCGGAGGTCTTATAAAGAACGTTCATCGGGAAACTCTTGATACGGCTTACGGAATTGCATATCGACGGGTCGATGTTGTCTAAATACGATTCAAAATCGCCGTCTAATTTATTGATGTGAACGGTCGCCTCGTGCGTAAGGTCGTACGGCTTTACCGCGGTTGTGTCGGCAAACTGCACTTCTCCGCTCATCATTGATTTAAACTGCGTTTTCATCTCCTGAATATCCTCTTCGGAGTAATTCGCGGACATGGGCAGAATCATTATCGGAAATTCTGACAGAGCGTTCGACTGGTATTTGTCGACCTGAATTTTAAATCCGCCCGACAGCGCGAGAATCAGCGCGATGCCGATAATTCCTATGCTCGAAGCAAATGCGGTAAGCGCGGTACGCCATTTTTTCGTCGTAATATTTTTGCCCGAGAGCTTAAGCGCCGTTTTAAACGACATACTCGTTTTCTTGAGTTCGTAATTATTATCCGAATCCGCGCCGTCGAACGGGTTTGTGTCGTTCGTAACCTTGCCGTCGGAAAAGCTTATGATTCTGTCGGCGTATTCGTTTGCAAGCTCGGGGTTGTGCGTAACCATTATGACGAGTTTGTCTGCGGCAATCTCCTTGATTAAATCCATTATCTGCTTGCTTGTCTCTGTGTCGAGTGCGCCTGTCGGCTCGTCGGCGAGGATTATATCCGGGTCGTTTGCGAGTGCGCGGGCAATCGCGACTCTCTGCATCTGACCGCCGGAGAGCTGATTCGGTTTTTTGTGAATATGGTCTTTTAATCCGACTCTTTCGAGCGCTTCGAGAGCCTTTTTGTGCTTGGTTTCGGGGTCGACTCCGCTTAAGGTCATGCCCATTTCGACGTTGTCGACGATGCTCAGGTGCGTTATCAGGTTGTAGCTTTGGAATAT
>DJEG01000114.1 GCA_002431305.1 Ruminococcaceae bacterium UBA5904
GAAGGCAAAATCATATTTAAAAATTTTCTGCCTTTACCCCTGGAAGACAATGTCTTCCCTGTACTCTGCACCGCCTAAAACTTTATAAGCATTACGGCGTATGAACAGCGTTTAACTGCGTCTTCAAACTTGACAGGCGCCAGCCTGCCTGCGTTTTCAATCCTTGTTAAACACAGCCATACTTATAATCAGATGTAAACTTTTAGGCGTTACAGAGTACCACAAAAGAATGTTTATCCCTAAAAAAAACAAGGCGTTGACCGTAAAAAGTCAACGCCTTTCTGTATTTTATTTACAACGTAAGCATAAAAGTACTCCGGGCGTTTTTAACATCCCCGTTTTTTATACCTTAAGCGTTACGCCTATAGTTTTAAGATTCTCGAGTATCTTATCCGTATGTTCCTGGATTTCCTCCATGGACAGCGTTCTGTCATTTGACGAGAACGACAGGCGGACGGTTATGCTCTTGACTCCGGCGAGTTCGAACGTATCGATAACCGTATCGGACTTAAGCTCCGAGAGATTGAGCGTCTCCCAGCACTTCTTAATATCCGCGTATCTCTGCCCCTCGGAAACGATAAGCGAGAGGTCGACGTCGATTGACGGGAACTTCGACGGCTCAACAAATTCTATATCGCATACTTTTGTAAGATAGAACTCGTCAAGGTCGATTTCCGCGCAGACAATGGAAGCGTTCTTATCTATCTTCTGATTTACCGTCGGGTGAAGCGTGCAGATATATCCGCAGTTCCTACCGTCATAAGTGATTTCTGCGGTGTTCTTCGGATGCTGCCAGTTATGTCTTACTCCGACCTTAGCAAGAGTCGGTTCAGCATTTTTAATCGACTTGAATAAGAACTTAACCATGGCGAGCATCTTGAAGTAAAGCTCTTTTTCGCTTACGGTCTTGTCGAAGAGAGTGATTCCGAGTCTCTTTCTCTCAATGCAGTAGCCGTTGTCTGCCGTGCCGTCGGCGACTCTGCCGATTTCAAAAATACCGAACGCGGGAGCGTATGATTTATTCTCATAAGTCATGGAGAGGAGCGTGGGAATCATCGAATTTCTGACGGTTCCGTTCTCCGCCGTTGCGATATTGAGAATTCTTACGTTGTCCTCAACGTCGATTCCGAGTTTCTTATACTTCTTGCCGTCGCACCAGATATACGAATGAACCTCGTGAAGGTTGAATTTATCGACAAGCAGGTCTTTGAGTCTGTAATCCTCGTCCTTGCAAACCTCCGCACGTACGGGCTTTAACGGCGAACGCGTCGTAACGATTTTGAAATTATCGTAACCGTAAATACGCGTGATCTCCTCGATAATATCGGCTTTGATCGTAACGTCCTTCGTCGCTCTCCACGAGGGAACGATAACTGTGAATTTCTCTCCGTCAAACGAAGCGTCGAATCCGAGAGAATTGAGCGTTTCGAGAATCTGCTCGCTGCTTATCTCGATTCCCGTGTAACGGTCGACGTATTTTTTATCGAACGTAAGCGTAATAACCGGGTAATGCTTTACGTATACGTCGTTTAATTTAGAATCAATATAGCACTCGGGGTCTATATCCTTTAACAGTTTAACAAAACGGCGGGTCGCGGTCATGGTAAGCTCGGGGTCAAGAATCTTCTCATAACGCATGCTCGCGTCTGTTCTCAATGCAAGTCTCGACGAGGTCTTTCTGACGCTTACGCCGTCGAAATTCGCGCTCTCTAAAACAACGGAATCCGTCGTGCCGACAATCTCCGAATCGAGTCCGCCCATAATTCCGGCAACTGCGACGGGCGTGTCGTTGTTGTAAATCATGAGCGTGTTCTCGTCGATATCGCGCTCAACGCCGTCAAGAGTTTTGAATTTAAAAGGCTTATCGGGCGTACCGATTTTAATTGCGTCTATCTTTCTCGCGTCAAACGCGTGCATGGGCTGACCGAGCTCGAGCATTACGTAGTTCGTAAGGTCAGCAAGAAGATTGATACCCCTCATTCCGCAGTAGTAAAGTCTTATCTGCATAGCCATGGGGCTGACGGTCTTTGTAACTCCCGAAATTTTAAGAGAAATATATCTGTAAACGAGGTCGTCTCTCGTAACGGTTACGGGAACAACGGAACCCGAATCGCATGCGTCGGAGAAAACTTCGACGTCGTTAAGCGGTCTCTTCGTAACGGCGGAGAACTCGCGCGCAATTCCGTAGTGACCCCAGAGGTCGGGGCGGTTTGTTATCGACTTATTATCGACTTCGAATATAATATCCTTAATCGGGTATGCGTCGAGAATATCCGTTCCGACTGCGATATCGTCGGTTATCTCCCAGATTCCCGAATTGTCGTCGCTGATGCCCAGTTCTGCTGACGAACAGCACATGCCGTACGAATCGTAACCCGCCAATGTCGCCTTATTGATTTCGCCCGCGGGAACTCTGCCGCCGCACTTAGCTACAGCCGTTTTCATTCCGGCTTTAACATTGGGCGCACCGCATACGATGTCGAGAACTTCGCTTCCTACGTCGACTTTGAGCAGGTGGAGCTTTTTCGAATTCGGATGGTTTTCGACGGACAGAATCCGACCGACGACTACATCCTTTATGTCATTGCCTTTATAATAAATATCCTCTACCTCCGCCGTGGAAAGAGTGAAACGGCGAATGAGCTTTTCAAGATCGAGACCGTCGAGATTGACGAATTCTCTGACCCAATTCATTGATATAAACATATTTAAACTCCCTCCTTATTTCGACTCGAACTGCGACAGCGCTTTGAGGTTGCCGGAGTTGAAAACTCTGATGTCCTTAACGCCGTACTTCATCATTGCAAGCCTCGTAAGTCCGAGACCGAACGCGAATCCCGTGTATTTTTCGGGGTCGATTCCGCCCGCTTCGAGAACGTTGGGGTGAATCATACCGCACGGGCAGAGCTCGAGCCAGCCGGAGTTTTTGCACGAGGGACAGCCCTTGCCGCCGCATATACGGCACTGAATGTCAAGCTCGAATCCCGGCTCGACGAACGGGAAGAAACCGGGGCGGAGTCTTACGGTTATATCGTCCCGGAAAACCTCGGAAAGCATTGTTTTCATGAAGTAAATAAGGTTAGATATCGAGATATCCTCGTCTATCATTATGCCCTCCATCTGGAAGAACGTGTTTTCGTGGCACGCGTCGGTCGACTCGTTTCTGAAACATCTGCCGGGGAAAACGGCTCTCAGCGGAGCGCCGTATTTCTTCATAATAGCATTCTGTGCGGCGGATGTCTGCGTTTTGAGAAGCTGGTCGCCCGTGGAGAGGTAGTACGTGTCCTGCATGTCTCTTGCGGGGTGATGCTTGGGAATATTAAGAGCCTCGAAGCACTCGTAGTCGTTTACTATCTCCTTGAAATCCTCTATCGTGAATCCCATGGTACGGAATATTTCCTCGACCTCGCGCTGAATTACCGTAATCGGATGGAATGAACCTCTGTCGACCTCTGCGGGAAGCGTAACGTCGTAATCCTCCGCGGAATTTATGAGTCTCTGTTCTTCAAGCTTTGCGATCTTTTCGAGCTTATCCTGAATCGAATTCTCGATCTGCTGTTTTAATTTGTTGACGGTCTGACCGAATTCTTTTTTCTTCTCGGGCGCAGCGGATTTGAGCGAACTCATGAGGGAAGCGACGTGACCCTTTTTGCCGAGGAAGTCGATTCGCAGCTGTTCAAGCTCTGCGGATGATTTGATTTCGGCAATGCGTTCCTCAAACGCCTGCTGAATTTTGCCGGTATTTTCGTCCATGCTGAAACATCCTTTCGTTATTTATATCATTTGTTATTTTATCGTCATGAAAATAAAAATACTCCGTCCCGAAAAATCGGGACGGAGAAATAAATCCGCGGTACCACCCGTGTTCGGACATTATGTCCGCTCTCGGTCCTCTTTAATGCAGAGGGTACATTCCGTTTAACGCGTTACGCTTTTCACGGAAAACTCGGGCGCTGAAATTCACATTCGGGAAAACGCGGGACGCTTACAGCCGGCGGCGTCCGTTCTCTGTGCGTTCTCTGCCGACGCTACTTACACGCCGTCAGCGTTATTTTCATATTAAGACACCGTTAGTTTAGCACATTAAAAAATGTTTGTCAACATTTTATCTCGTTTTCTTGATAAAGACACGGCAGTTGATATATAATAATACATATTACATTAATACTCTGTACCGAGAGGTCGTTTTATGTTTCTTGATTCCGACATAAAGTACATAAAGGGCGTGGGAGAAGCCCGCGCAAAGTCGCTCGGAAAACTCGGGATAAAAACGCTCGGCGACATGCTGACCTTTTACCCGAGAAAATACGAGGACTGGAGCAAAACCGCGATGATAAACGAGTGCGTCCCGGGGGAAATTTCGTGCGTTAAGGCAAAGGTTATCATGCCCCCCGAGATGAGGCGGACTAAGAACGGCTGTCTTGTAAAAACGCTTATTTCCGACTCGGAGTCGCTGATGGCTCTTACGTTTTTTAACAACAAATATGTTGTAAATCAGCTTCACGAGGGCGAGGAATATTTATTCTACGGCAAGGTCAGCGAGGACATGTATTTAAATAAGGAAATGCTTTCCCCGAAGTTCGTTCCCGCCTCAAAATCGAATGAACAGCTCCGCCCCGTTTACCGTCAGAATACGGCTATTTCCTCAAAAACGACGGAGCGAATCGAGCGTAACGCACTTGAATCGGCAAAGGGACTTATCAAGGATCCCCTGCCCGATTATATTATAAATAAATATTCGTTTCTAAGCCTATACGATTCGATTTGTCAAATGCATTTCCCCTCGTCCGTTTCCGAGTTCAAACGGGCTAAGGAGCGTCTTATATTCGAAGAATTCTTATATTTACAGCTCGGAATGGGGCTTATCGGTTCCGAACGCGTGCTTTATACGGCGGTCAGAGTTAAGAATGATTATACGGACGAATTTATGTCACGGCTGCCGTTCGAACTTACAAACGCGCAGAAACGCTGTATAAGCGAGTGCATGTCG
>DJEG01000022.1 GCA_002431305.1 Ruminococcaceae bacterium UBA5904
ACATTTTCGCCGCCTGCGCTCCGCTGACGGTTCCGCATCTGCTCACTTCCGACGTATGGCAGTGAAGCTCATATTTATAAATCTTTTTATCACACATAACCTCTGTCTATTCTGACTACGGCGACGTATGCCGGGTCAATTTCCTTTATTTTTTTATTAATCAATTGTTTTATTTCTTCATCGCTTTTCTTGCATTCAAACGGAATAACGGTGTCAAAAATGCAGTTCGTATGCGTATTTCCGGGAACCATTCTGAAATCGTGAATGGTTATCCCCTCGTCAATCTCCCTTACGAGTTCGGCGGTTTTTTCTTTAGCTTCGTTCACAGCCTTATTATTAATATCGACAGGGTCCATATGTATCGTGGCCTCACAATGATATTTTTCGTAAAGCTCTGTTTCAATTCTGTCGATAACGTCGTGAACTTCAAAAATATTCCTGTCCCCGGGCACCTCGGCATGGAGCGAAACCATAAACCTGCCGGGACCGTAATCGTGAATAACCATATCGTGAATTCCGCATATTTCATTATGCGACAGAACCACTTTCTTTATCCCCGAGACAACTTCCGGGTCCGGAGTCTGCCCCAAGAGAGGATTGATAGTATCTTTTGCCGCGCCGATTCCCGCAGATATAATAAACAATGCAACAATTATGCCGGCATAACCGTCTATATTTACGGAAGTATAATGAGATATTACACTCGAAATGAGAACGACGAATGTCGCTATCGTATCGCTTAATGAGTCGGCGGCGGCCGCTTTCATCGTCTCGGACTTTATAAGTCTGCCCGTTTTTGAGTTGTAAAATGCCATGTAGACTTTTACGAGAACAGAAAAAACGAGTATGCATACTGTCAGGATAAAATATCCGCCGTCGGGCTCCTCAGGATGAATTATCTTGCCGACAGACGTTTTAAAAAGTTCTGCACCCATTATTACTATCAGCGCGGAAACTGCAAGCCCGGCTATATACTCTATTCTGCCGTGTCCGAACGGATGAGACGTATCGGGTTTTCTGCCCGAAAGCTTAAAACCGATTAAGGTTATAAGCGACGAGCCCGCGTCAGACAGATTGTTAAACGAATCGGCGGTAATCGCGACCGACCCCGTCAGATAGCCCGCGGTAAATTTACACGCAAAAAGAATAACGTTAAGCATTATGCCGACAACGCCGCAAATCATACCGTACGCACGTCTGACTGCGGAATCCGTAACATCCGTGCGGTTTTTTATGAATATTTTTGAAAGCAGAGTAACCGTACAATCGTCCCCTTTCGGTAAAACCGACATAATAATTATATATCATTAATCATATAACATTATGCAAATAATGTAAACATATTTTTATTTTTCTAATAAGTAATTATATCTCAACATTTCGGTACTATAATAAAATTAAATATGCCACGGAGGTTCTAATTATGGCTGACATCGACAAAATAAAAAAACAGCTGAGTCTTATCGACCCGTCATTTCATATTCTGCGGATATTCTCCGCACTGTGTTTTTCTTCGATATATTTCATTATCTCGTCCGGACGCGTTTTTGACAGTATTTCGGACTATGCGTCAGTCGGAATGATAAGCGTTCTTACACTTGTTACGGCATTTTACGTAATACTGTCCGTCTTTGCATTAATTATTCCGAAAATTAAGTTCGACGCGATAGTTTTTCCGATAATTACGGCAGTATATTTTATTATAATGCTTACAAAAAGAGGACAGCTCGGGTTCGCGCTGACTTTAGGCATAGCGGCGGCGCTTGCGGTCAGCTGGTATTCTTCAAAGAATTTAATAAATACCGATAAAATTAAAATCGGGAAAAAGATTTCCGCCGCAGTAATATGCGCGGTATTCGTTATATTCGCCTGCACCGTCGGTTACAGAACGGTCATGAAATGCCTTATTTTCGAAACGCCGAACTTTGACCACGGACTGTTTGTTCACATGTTCAGAAATATATGCAAAACATTCGCCCCGGTCACGACATGCGAACGCGACAGGCTCCTTTCGCATTTCGACGTTCATATGTCGCCTATACTTTATATTTTAGCGCCGATATTTAAAGTATTTCCATCGGATATAACGCTCGAACTGTGCCAGGTCTTTATTCTTGCGTCATCGTGTATCCCTGCCTTTCTCATCTGCCGGACGTTAAATATGTCATACGCCAGAAGCTGTATATTCGCCTCAGCCGTAATGTTCCTTCCGGCGCTGACTCTCGGCACGAGCTACGATTTTCACGAAAACTGTTTTCTTACTCCTCTCCTGCTGTGGGTTTTCTGTTTTTATGAAAAGAAAAAATACATACCGATGTACATATTCGCTGTCTTAACGCTCATGACAAAAGAGGATGCGGCGGTATACATCGTATTCTTTGCTCTGTACTGCGCGTTCTCTTCGAAAAAAATTATACGTCCGGCCGCAATGGCAGTCGTTTCGACAGCGTATTTTTTAGCGGTAACGTACTATCTTGCAAAAAGCGGAGACGGCGTTATGACAAGCAGATATTCAAACTTCGTCACGGACGATTCGCTGTTTTCAATGATTAAAAACATTATCGCATCGCCCGGATACGTTTTTACCCAGCTTTTCACGGATTCTGACGGCGAATTTGCACCTAAGGTTCTGTTTTTGATAAATCTGACGGCGCCCCTTGCATTTCTTCCGTTCGCGATAAAAAAGATATCGCGCGCGGTGCTTTTATGCCCGATGATACTTTTAAACTTAATGACCATGTATAAGTATCAGTTCGATTTGGGATTTCAGTACTGCTTCGGCAGCGCCGCTTTCCTTATATATCTTGCCGCGCTGAACGTATCGGAAATGAAGAAAAAAACGGCTGACCAAATGCTTATTTCGTCCCTGATTATAAGCGCGATGTGCTTCTGGGCTGTCAATATTCCGTCAGCTGTAACGATTACGAATTATTATAAAGAAAATAAAAATCAGTACGCCGTAATGCGCGAGGCATGCGAATCGATTCCTGAGGATGCGGGAGTTATATGCTCAACCAGACTTCTCGCAAAACTTGCAGACCGCGATACAATTTATGAAATATATTATCATAAATACGACGAAAACGAGGACACTTCATACGTCGTAATAGACGCACGGTACGAAGACGAGAAATTTATTCCGGAATACGAATCGTACGGATTCGAAATAACCGACACCGTAACAGCCGACGGCAAAAAGCTCATGGTCATAATGCAAAAAATCGAGTAATTTTTCATTTAACTGTTGCCCGGAAACTTAATTTGTGATAGAATCAAAGAAAAAGCAAAGAAGGTTTTATTTTATGAATATTGTATGTCTTGACATGGAGGGCGTACTCGTCCCCGAAATATGGATAGCGTTTGCCGAGGAAACCGGCATTCCCGAGTTAAAAAAGACCACGCGCGACGAGCCTGATTATGACAAACTCATGAATTACCGTATAGAAATACTCAAAGAGCACAATCTCGGACTCAAGGAAATTAAGGAAACCATATCAAAAATCGACGTTATGCCCGGCGCGAAAGAATTTCTCGACGAGTTAAGAAGCATTACCCAGGTAATAATCTTAAGCGACACCTTCGAGCAGTTCGCTTCTCCGCTTATGAAAAAACTGGGTTGGCCGACAATATTCTGCAACACGCTCGAGGTTGCCGAAAACGGCGAAATCACCGGATTTAAGATGAGATGCGAAAAGTCTAAACTTACGACAGTTAGGGCTTTGCAGTCGATAGGATACGACACTATAGCCTCCGGCGACAGCTTCAACGACCTCGGCATGATTCAGGCGAGCAAGGCGGGATTCTTATTCAAGAGTACCGATAAAATCAAGGCAGACTACCCCGATATACCCGCATTTGAGGAATATGACGATTTGCTCGAGGCTATCAAAAAAGCCCTGTAAGCATTACAATAAACGCGCAAATGCTCGAAACGGATTACCGTTTCGGGCATTATTTTATTTAGTATCATTATGTTTTTAAATTACAAATCCGCCGTTCACCGGTATTACCTGCCCTGTAATATAATCGGCATCATCTGAAGCAAGAAACGAAATAACCCTCGCAATATCGTCCGCAGAAGCTATCCGCCCGAGAGGAATCTCCTCTGTAATAGCGTCAACATCTTCTTTTGAAAACGATGACATCATATCCGTATCGACAACGCCGGGACACACGCAGTTTACCGTTATGCCGGAAGGTCCGACCTCCTTGGCAAGAGCCTTCGTAAGCCCTACAACGCCCGCTTTCGCCGCCGAATAATGAACCTCACACGACGCGCCTGTCTGTCCCCACATTGAGGACACGTTTATAATTTTTCCGCTTTTTTGCCTTATCATATACGGCAGAGCCTCTCTGCATGCATAAAAAGTGCCTGAAAGGTCTGTGCCGATCATTTTATCCCAGTCGGAATCCGTGATATCGGTAAACAGCTTCTGCTGAGCTATTCCGGCATTGTTGACAAGCAAATCGATTTCTCCGAATTCTTTTCTGATTTTTTCAAACATTTCTCTGACGGAACTGCCCGACGAAATATCACACTGCACGGCAAAAATATTATAACCCAAAGAAGAAAGCTCTGAGGATAAAGACTCGGCTCTATCCTCGGAGCTGTTATAACAAAATGCCGTATTATATCCGTCAAGACATAACCGCCTTACCGTCGCACAGCCGATTCCTCTGCCGCCGCCGGTAACCAAAGCGGTCTTTTTCATATCTTACTGCTCTCCCGCCATATTGCTAAAGAAGCTGTAGAACGATGAAGCTTTTTCAAGACCGTTAAGCGTGAGCTGATTCGACGGAATCGTCGCAGTAATAGAGGAAACAACTATACGAGATGTAAGTTTATTATCCTTATCGTAAGAGTCAACCTGCACGAGTTTATCGCCTATTGTATAAAGTCTGGTAATATTGCCTTCCTTTGAAGTAACTTCGGAGCAAAGACCGTCTGAGCCGTTGATTTTAACGTTATAATATTTTGTTGCAGAACCGTCTTCCGACGAAAGATCGACGCTCATATCCATATCGTCAAGTCCGAGCATCTTTCTGATGCTGTCGGTAAGTTCAAGATATGTATTCTGCGCTACATTGATAACGTATGTCTTATCACCCTCGTGATATATACCGAGATAAATACCGCTCATTGTAGTGGTAATCTGAATAGCCTGCTGACCGTTCATTGCAATGTTGACATTCATACCGTCCTCTGAGTCTTCAGTATACATCGTACCCTCAAGATAGAATACGCCTTTTATAAACGTTTCGATATCGGCAGCAGTCTTAACCTCGCTTACAGCCTCGCCGGGAGATGCGATTTCATTAGCCTGATGAACGGAACCGAGAAGGTTTTCATCAGTTACATTTTCCGAATCGGAAGGCGTATTGCTGCCTTTCTTGCATCCTGTCAGAACAACAGTCATGCAGACAAGCAATGCCAAAACAATACACATAATTTTTTTCATAAACAATCACCTGTTAATAATTATTAGCGCAGAGAAAACTGAGCACCATACTTTAATAACAGATTACACCCTTTTTTATAAAAAATCAAGAGTTAGTTAATATTTTATTAATATATAACGAATTCACCATATTTTTATCAGTCAAATTGTACATGTATTTTTTTACAATAACGTCAAATAATAAAGACATAAAACCGTAAGGATATGATTATATTGAAAAATAAAAAAGACAGCAAAAAAAAGGCATACGCCGAAAAAGTAAAAAAGGCGTCGCCGAACTCCCCCGCCGCATTAAACTGCGTTAAAGCGTTTTTTTCGGGCGGAATTATCTGCGTTATCGGACAGACGTTCAGAGTCCTTTATACGAATCTCGGAATGAAAGAAGACACGGTAAAAACGCTTGTCTCGGTTACTCTGATAGTTATAACCGCGGCGCTGACCGGGCTCGGAGTGTTCGATAAAATCGCAAAACATGCCGGGGCGGGAACACTCGTTCCGATAACGGGATTTGCAAACGCCGTGGCAGCCCCCGCGATAGAATTTCAGACAGAAGGCAGAATCGTCGGAACGGCTGCAAAAATGTTTATAATAGCCGGTCCCGTAATAGTTTACGGCTGTTCGGCGGCGTTTATTTACGGCGTAATTTATTATTGCTTTTGTTAACTCGGGAGGATTATAAAATGAACAGAATCGGAAAATACACAGTCCGGACAGACGGCGTTTTTGTATCCTCCGCCGCGGCGGCTGTCGGAAAAACAGAACACGACGGTCCTATGGGCGGATACTTCGACTTCAGCTACCCCGACGACGGAATAGGTCAAAGTTCGTGGGAACAGGCGGAAAGCGAGCTTCATAAAAAAGCGGTCACTGCGGCGATAGAAAAAGCAAATCTTACCCCGGAAAATATTGATATACATTTCGGCGGAGACCTTTTAAATCAGTGCTGTGCAACAACATTCGGCGTTAAATCTCTCAATATTCCGCTGGCGGGGCTTTTCGGAGCGTGTTCGACCATGGCTCTCGCTCTGGCATTGTCCGCGGTTTTCGTATCGTCGGGATATGCCGATAACGCACTCGCGTCCGCTTCGTCGCATTTCTGCTCGGCGGAAAAGCAGTTTCGTTTTCCGCTCGAATACGGAGGTCAGAGACCGCCGACGGCGCAGAGAACGGCAACTGCGGCAGGCGCGGGCATTATATCGAATTCTGACAATGGGTCGTCTGTAAAAATTAAATCCGCGATTTTCGGCAGAATATGCGACCCTGATATCACGGACGCAAACAACATGGGCGCGGCAATGGCTCCCGCCGCGGCGGACACGATAGCGAGATTTTTAAACGATACAAACACTGTTCCCGAGGATTACGATATGATTCTGACGGGCGACCTCGGCGCGATAGGCTCCGAACTTTTAATAGATATTCTTGCCGAAAATTACAATACAGATATCTCAAAAGTGCATAACGACTGCGGACTGATGCTTTTTGACAAGGAGAAACAGGACGTTCACTCGGGAGGTTCGGGATGCGGATGCTCCGCGAGCGTGGTATGTTCCTATATATTCAAAAAACTTTCTTCGGGTGAATTTAAAAAAGTTTTCTTCGCAGGTACGGGCGCGCTTATGTCGCCGACAACCTCACAGCAGTCACTGTCGATTCCGTCGATAGCGCACGGAGTATTATTAACCGGAAAAGGAGTTTAAATAAATGGACAGATTGTTAAACTGCATGAACACTATACACAAGGCGAACAAAACGCTTCGTTTTCTCAAAATCACACAGACATTAATCGTTACGGCAACACTCGGTTTTATAGCCGTCAACGCCGTATGTATGCTCAAAGACAAAAAATCGTAAAAGAATCGGAACCGCGTATTTCATCGGTTCCGATTCTTCAATTAGTAATATTTTATTTAACGCTGTCAACGATTGAGTTAAAATTGCTTATAAGCTGAGATGCGGTATGTTCGCCCATGGAGGTCATACCCCATGCGTTGTCAAACGTCATCTTGCCGTCATCCTCTTTCATAATCGTGCAGTACGTGTACTGATTATCGGGAATGATATAACCGATAGCATCGTTCATGAGGTCAAAGTCAAGAACAGTCTTGTCCGCGTATGTCTCTCTGAGCGGAGCGTATGCGAATTCGTCCATATCGGCGCCTCCGCATACAAGCTCGGGATAAGTCTCGCCGGGGCTGAGCATTACCATTATATCGGTGCCAAGCTCCATATAACCGATTTCGGTTACGGTATAAATGTCAAGACCGTCTCTTAACATTATATTATTAGCAAGAGAGAGCTTGCCCATACCCTGAAGAATTCCGTTTTCAACCTTGATAATAAATTCCTGAATTCTTACGTTGAGAAGAGGAGCGATCTCCGTTTCCTCTACGGGTTCCCAGTTTTCATACCATGCGGTATACCATGAAGCGTTGCCGCCGAGAGCCTCGATAGTGGAATTCTCTCTGTCCCAGTCAACAATATTCTCTTTGCAGTATTCCTCCGTTTCGGTCATACCGAGCAGGAAATATCCGACTTCGTTACCGAATCTGATAACAGTCTCATGTCTGTCAATATCAAGTCCGTCGACGCAGTCTCCTCTGTTTTCGGTCGAATTGCCTATAGCGCTCTGAATGAAGAGGAAATTATATCCGTGTTCGTTAATAACCTCTTCCATATAGGGAACGAAGTCCGCGGAAATCTTATCGCTCGTATAACCTACGACCTCGGGATGGCATCCGAAGTTTGCAATCATGGTAGGTTTAACATTAGCGTCGTCGGGAGTGAATACGAATCTTACGATATCCTTCATAATAACTTTCGGCTCACTGCGGTCGTAAATGTATGTCGAACCGTCCTTAGCCGCATATGTAAGCGAACCTGTCGTCATGCTCTCGACAGCCTCTTTGACCGCCGATTCGGTTCTTGTTATAATGGTCTGCATGAACTCTTCGTCAACGCCGTTGATGGGAGCCTTAAGTCCGAACGAAAGCGCGGAGAAAAGGTTGTTGAACGCGGTCTTGGGCTGTTGGGCCCAGATACCCTGCGAGTCAATGCCCGAGTGGGTATGCGACGAGGAAATATTAATGCTTACGATATTCTTTTCCTGCGCGTAGTCGGCTAATGCAGCTCTGATACGCTTAACATCGGAATTCGCGATACCGATACAGTCGATATTTGCAAGAATCGTAATGCCTCTGTCGGTTCCGTCGCTTATCGCAACGGCTCTTACCCTAAGATCGTCGAGAGCCTCAGTGGCGTTCTTATTAAGAGCATAGCCCGCCATGTGATAGCTTCTCTCGCCGAAATTATCGGGAATAATCGACTCTGAACCGTAGCCGAGATTCCATCTCGCATTTTCTGCGGGAGCGTCAAGAAATTCCTCGGTACCACTGTAGAAATTCTCACTGACGTAATCTTTTCTGTCGATGACTCTGCTGGTTCCCGGAAGAATAAACCCGAGAACGCTGAATACGGCGTTGCAGATTCCGTTAACTATTTTATTAAGGAAACCTACAAGACCGCCCTTGTACTGCGCCGTATACGTCGCGGCGGAGCTGAGAGCCGAAATACCGCTCTCGGAAGTCTGAACATCGGAAGCCGATGCGACGGAGCATGCCGCAAACAGCATCAGAACGCTCAGAAGAACCGCAAGGAACGATTTTAATGTCTTCTTCAAAATAATCACTCGCTTTAAGTAAATTTGCATAGCGATTATACCATAAAAAAAATCATTTTTCAATTGATTTTGTGTGAATAATAAAAAATACTTTTTTTATAAAATGTTGAATTATTTTTATACATAATATATAATGTCATCGAGGATGTGTGAAATATGGATAAATTGAGAACGTGCATAGTCGGAAATGGAAATATCAGCAGGGTTCATATCGAATCTCTGTTAAAAAACGAAAATACGAAAATTGTCGGAGTGTGCGATATTATAAAGGAGCGCGCCGACTCCGCCGCCGAAAAAACGGGGGCGCGGGCTTTTTATGACTTTGACGAAATGCTTAATTGGGGTGATTTCGACGTTCTTCATATATGTACTCCGCATTATCTTCACGCCCCTATGGCGATAAAAGCAATGAACACGGGTAAACACGTTTTAATAGAAAAACCGCTGGCTATGACTTATTCCGACGCGGTAAAAACGGGTGAAACCGCGAAAAAAAACGGCGTTTATCTCGGCGTGTGTTATCAGAACAGATATAACCCGTCGTCCGTTAAAATAAAAGAAATCATTGACTCAAAAGAGCTCGGAACCGTCACGGGAATTAAGGGAAGCGTAGCGTGGAACCGCGATATGACATATTATTCGCGTGACAACTGGCACGGCACTCTTAAATATGAAGGAGGCGGAGTCCTCATAAATCAGGCAATACATACGCTCGACCTTATCACATGGCTATGCCCCGGCAATCCCGTAAAAACGGTCGGCTCTGTCTCGCAGAAAAGACTTAAGGGGCTTGTCGAAACTGAAGATACCGCTGACGCGCTTATAACGTTCGATTCGGGGGTAAACGCGCTGTTCTATGCTAGTTTATGTTATTCCTCCGACTCCCCCGTCGAAATTCAGATAGACTGCGAAAAGGGCAGAATTTTATTTAACGGCGACGTTTTCGTATTCAGAGACTCACAGCCGACCGAAATTATCCCGTTCAGGATTAAAAAAGGCGAAAAGGCTTACTGGGGCGACGGACACACGTTGCTGATAAATGATTTTTACAATTCAATAATAAATAATATTCCGTTCAAAGTCGACGGAAAAGAGGGACTTAACGCTCTTAAAATCATATCTGATATTTACGCTCAAAACAGAACTTAAAAATATTTACAGCGGTTTTTGAAAATTATTCCCGTAAAAACTCTTGACATAACGCTCTTATTATGATATCATCTATTAGCAAACGGAGAGATACCGAAGCGGTCATAACGGAACGGTCTTGAAAACCGTCGTACCTTTGCGGGTACCGTGGGTTCGAATCCCACTCTCTCCGCCATTTTTTAATTTAATAATATGTTACCCGGAGAAGTACTCAAGTTGGTGACGAGGCGCCCCTGCTAAGGGCGTAGGCCGTCTAAACAACGGCGCGAGGGTTCGAGTCCCTCCTTCTCCGCCAAAAATCGGCAAGTATCTAACAATACTTGCCGATTTTTACTTCTTCACCGTTCACTTTTCACTCTTCACTGTTCTCCGCTTTTAACAGCAGGAAATTATGCAGTTACATGACGGATTTATTTTATTTCACATTTTATCTGTTTGATAAATTATTTCATAATCCGTCAGGATTATTTCATATTGCAGCGGCAATATTTCATTATAAAACTTACCATATTTCATATTCTCCGTTGCAACATACGCAATGTTGTGCTTAAACTAATCGGAGGTTTCTTATGGATTCAGCACAACGCGCCTTAGCGACATAATTATCACAATAGGTTGTATTTTCATATACTAAAGTTTTTTTACCCCCCCCCCGGTTGAACCGGAGGGGTTTATTCTTAAAAGGCTAAAAAAGACTACAAGCCTGACTTTTTCGGCAGACTTGCAGTTTTTTTATTCAGACTGTTTTTACAGCCCTTTTTTATTATTGTTTCAGATAAAAAATAATTAAGAAAAAATATCGGTTAATAAATAGAACTGCACTTTAAATAAATAGTCTTATATTTTCCGCCTGTCCACGGGCAAATGGCTTTCATCCATCCGGAAGAATAAATTTCACTGATTTTAACAATATCGTTTGGGTAAACCCTGCCGCAAGAATTGCCGTTAATGCCGGAATAAGCCCGAATATATTTGGTAGCTTTAAATTTCATATCCGAAACCTTACAATATACAATTTTGCTGGTGTTTCCCCATGGGCATTTTAACTTTGCAACAGAATTAACATTGAATTAACATTGATATGTTATAATATATAATGAATATTGTACGGAATCATTCTTAT
>DJEG01000030.1:0-3485 GCA_002431305.1 Ruminococcaceae bacterium UBA5904
ACGAAACGGCGCGCGAAGTTCTCAAAAAATTCTTATAAATATAAAAAAGAACGGAACGAAAACCGCTCCGTCCGAATATTCACTTTACTTTCATTCCCGTTTTAGCGTCGACGATATTTTTATACAGCGCGATTTGATTCGAGGAAATGAATTTATCGATATGCATGCTTCCGAAAAACCACTTTTTATATGTGCACTGACGGCTCAGTTCGTCAAAAAACGTGTTGAGCACGGAGACCTTTGCCTCCTCTTTTGTATTGAGCAGAAGAAATTCTCTCGTCTTCGCGGGAGGTTCGTGGGTTATTATCACATCTACATTATAGTCGACCAGTTCCATAACGCCGATACCGGCGAGAAGTTCATCACGGCTCGGGAGCTGAGCGCCGCCCAACTCGTCGCCGACCTCAACGTATTCCGCGTCGGGAAGTTCTCCCCCGCCCATCGTAAAGATGCTCATACCGTCTATACGGTAAAGCTGTCCGCGCATGAGGTGATAGAGATTGCCCGAAATGCGGTGAACCTTTCCGCCGTTGAATTTAGTAACGGGATAACGGTCGAGCAGACCGAAATTTTCATGCGTACCGTCAATAAAACAAATGTTGTATCTTCTTTTGCCGAGGCTTCTCAATATCTTATCCTCGCGTTTGGAGTTATCCCAAACGAATCCGAAGTCTCCGCATATTATTAAAGTATCGCCCGGCTCCATAAATTTAAGAGCCGACGGTGAAAGACGGCTGATATCCCCGTGGGTATCGCCCGTAACGTAAACCATAAAATTACCCTCTTAATCGGTTATTGAATATATTATACACTATTCTTCAGGTGAATGTCTATGAAAAAATTTATTATTTTTATTATGACTTTATTAATAACGATTTTTTCCGTTATGCCGATAGACGCTTCGGCGGCATACAACTCGTCCATCGAGCTTGACAGCGAAATCTATCTGCTCGTCAGCAAGGACAGCGGAACGGTGGTTTTCTCTCAGAATCCCGACGAAAAAGCAAGCCCTGCCTCGCTCGTAAAAATAGTAACCGCAATTCTGACCGTCGAGAACTGCAAAAACCTTGATGAGAAGGTTACCGTTAATTCAACGGCGATACGTCCGCTCGACAATACAGGCAGTACAATGGCGGGACTCGTTCCCGGCGAGGAAATAAGCGTAAGAGATCTTCTTTACTGTTTAATGCTCCAGAGTGCAAACGACGCGGCAAACGTTCTTGCGGAATATACTGCGGGAAATATCGATTCATTTGTAAAAATGATGAATAAATTCGTCACCGATTTAGGGTGTACGAATACGCATTTTGCAAACCCTCACGGTCTTGACAACGAAAATCAGTACACGACTGCAAACGACCTGGTAAAAATCGCAAAGCATATGCTTGATATCCCCGTTCTCGCCGAGATTACCGATACCGTATACTACACGGTTCAGCCGACGAATAAGACAAGCGAGGAACGCGACCTTATCACGAGCGTGGATATAATAAACAGTTACCGCGGACTTTACTATTACGAATACGCAAGCGGTATAAAAACAGGATACACTTCAAAAGCCGGCAGGAGCGTCGTCACGACCGCGACAAAGAACGGATATACTTACATAGCCGTTGCGATGAAAGCGCCGAATATTGATAAGGACGGCGACGGTTACAACGACAACACAGCCATGCTCGACTGTAAAAGAATGTTTAAATGGGCGTTTGCGAACATGAAGCTCGCCACTGTTGCCGACACGTCGACATACGTATGCGAACTGCCCGTAAAACTCTCTGCGGATGCTGACCACATCAGAGTTGTCCCCGCCGAAAAAGTAAACGCGCTGGTTCCGTCGGGCGTCGACGAATCAAGCGTAAACTTTGAACCCGATTTGCCCGAGTCGGTAAACGCGCCGATAAAAAAGGGCGAAAAAGTCGGACATGCAAAAATCATGTATGCGGATTCCGTTGTTGCAGAGGTTGACCTTGTTTCGGGCGACGACGTGAACGCAAACGCGCTGATGTTTGTTTTAAATTTAATAAAGACGGTTCTGACTTCGCCGATATTCTTAACCGTTCTCGCGGTTGCCGGAGTCGGCGCAGGCGTATATATTTACATAGTTGCGCACAAGGGCAGAAAGAAAATTTCAAAATACAGACAGAGAATCGAAAACAGAATCGACGACGAGGACGACGACGAAACGATAATAAGAAAATCCGAGGCGGATTCCGACAGAATCAAATCGAAAATGAGCCGTTCGGCAAGAAAAAAACAATCCGAAAAGAATAAGAATGTAATGTCTGTTTCCGACTTTATGTCAAAAGCAAAATCAACAGGCAGACAAATCGGAAAAAACATTTCGGAACTGACCGGGAACGAATCGAAAAATAAAAAAGATTCGGACGATAAAAATAATAAAAACGACAGAAACCGCCCCGCTCCCCCGTCCGCAAAGGTCGGAGATGAGGACGAGTTCGATTTCAGTCTGTTTGAGTAAAAAGGAATGATGAAAATGAAAAAAAGAATTATAACCGCTCTTGTCGCCGTTATTTCGGTTTTAAGCCTCTGCGCATGCACAAACGGCTCCGTTTCGGACGAGCCATCGACGAACGAGCCTAATTCTAAATCGGAACAGCAGACGGCTATCCCGCTCGAGGGTGAGTCGGGATATGCCGATTACTGCGTAAAAATAGCTCAAAGCGAACTCGAAAAACTTGATTTTTCATCCGCAAAACCCATTGAGGTACAGAACAAAGCGTATGCAAGGGCAGTCACATATACGAATGCGGACGGAAATACGCAGTACGTCGGTTACAACGAAGACGGGGACGAAATATTCAAATCGATTCAGATGTACAAAGATTCGAAAGAATATATTTACGCAGAGTATAAAAATGAAAAACTCGCCGTGCTCTCGCTCAACGGCTCGGATTCGTCGCTGTTTTTCACATTTAACGACGGCAAACTGATAGAATACACCGTCACAAACGGACTCGAGGGTTATAACAAGGAAGTACGTCATTACACAGATAACGGACTTACAAAGGTTGAAATATTCGACCCCGACGGCAATAAATTACTGGACAAATAAGTTATTTTTCTTTAATTTAATTATAATTCAGTTTTTGTATGCTAACATTATATTATAAATAATTACCCGGAGGTGCTGTTATGTTCGAGTTCGGTAAGGATTATAACGTTAATCAGCTTCTTGCAGACCTTTTTGCACTGCTTATTAAAATAATCGCGTTCATTAAGGGCGACGATTCCGCATTTGACGGTGTTACGATTTTCCACGGTCTGAAAAAGTAAAAGATAACAAAACAAAAGCTGTTCGGAAGTTTAAAATCCGGACAGCTTTTTTGTTGTCAGAAAAACGGAACTCGGAATTTAAATCCGAGCCCCGAATTTTTATATCATATAAGTATTGTTTAAAACATTATAAATCAATAGTGTGCGACACCGCACGCACATGACTTGTTCATTCCGAAAATTCTCCAGAA
>DJEG01000030.1:3565-3741 GCA_002431305.1 Ruminococcaceae bacterium UBA5904
CCGCCCTTGTGACAAATGCATTTACAGTTTTTAACCTCGGGCATAATATTATCACCGCAGGTGTCGCAGATACCGTCTTTGTCTGAATCGACATGACCGGTTTTGTCACAGTCTGTATCAGGCTTTGTTTCCTCTCCGCAAATGTCACATATGCCGTCGTTGTCGCCGTCCTCGTG
>DJEG01000125.1:0-741 GCA_002431305.1 Ruminococcaceae bacterium UBA5904
GCAAAAATATTTGATACAATATGCAATGCTACTGCAAAAAGACAAAAAGAGGCTTGCAATCTGTCAGCCCAAAGTGATATAATGGTCGTAATAGGGGGCAAAATAAGCTCCAACACGCAGAAGCTGAAAAATGTCTGCGAGGCAAATTGTAAAACTTACCTCGTGGAATCCGCCGACGAAGTTAAAAATATTGATTTTGCCGGCTGCCGTAACATCGGCGTTACAGCGGGTGCGTCCACACCCGTTTGCATAATAAAGGAGGTACTAAAATCCATGTCCGAAATTACTAACCCCATTGAGTCGGAGGTTGCCGCAGGACAGGCAGTTGAAGATTCAGAAATGTCATTTGAGCAGGCGCTTGAGGAATCGCTTAAGAGTCTTAATTCCGACCAGAAGGTCGTAGGAGTCGTTCTCCGCGTTACTCCCACCGAAATTCAGGTCGATATAGGAAGAAAGCAGACAGGTTATATTCCTTACGAGGAATTCAGTGCAGACCCCAATTGCAATCCTGCCGACTGCATTAATGTCGGTGACGAGCTCAATCTCATCATTATGAAAACAAACGACGCGGAGGGCACTGTTATGCTTTCCAAGAAGCGCTACGACGCTCAGCAGAACTGGGCTAAGATCGTAGAGGCTCTCGATTCGAAAGAAATTCTCAAGGGCGTTGTCGTTGAGATTCTTGAGAAGGGCGTTATCGTCATCTCCGACGGTACGAGAGTATTCATCCCCGCTTCGCAG
>DJEG01000125.1:788-14307 GCA_002431305.1 Ruminococcaceae bacterium UBA5904
CCCCGCTTCGCAGGCTCTTCTTTCAAGAAGCGACAATCTTGCCGATCTTCTTAACAAGGAAGTGGAGTTCAGAGTAATCGACGTCGATAAGAGAAGAAGAAGAGTCGTAGGCTCCATCAACTCTGTTGCACGTGAGGCTCTCAAGGCTCAGAGAGAGGCTTTCTGGGCACAGGCAGAAGTCGGTCAGAAGTACACCGGTACCGTTAAGAACCTTACTGATTTCGGCGCATTCGTTGACATCGGCGGAGTAGAGGGACTTGTACATAAGTCCGAACTTTCCTGGAACAGAATTAAACATCCTTCCGAGATTGTAAACACCGGCGACGTTATCGAGGTTTACATTAAGAATCTTGATATGGAGAACAAGAAAATTTCTCTCGGCTATAAGAAGATTGAGGACAGCCCGTGGGAGATTCTCAAGAGAGATTACCCCGTAGGTTCTGTTATCGACGTACAGATCGTTTCTCTTACCACGTTCGGCGCGTTCGCTCAGATTATTCCTCACATCCAGGGACTTATCCATATTTCTCAGATTTCGAATAAGAGAATCGACAAGCCCCAGGACGAGCTTAATATCGGTGATACCGTTAAGGTTATGATTACCGCTATCGACTTCGAGAAGAAGCACGTAAGTCTTTCCATCAGAGCTCTCCTTGCTCCCGAAGAGACTTCGGCTGATGTTAAAGAGGCTGTTGTTGAGGATGACGAGCCCGTAGCGGTTTCGATTGACGATCTTCTCGCACAGGCAGAGGCAGAAAAAGCCGGCGAATAATTTGCTTTAAGCGATTTATACCTGAAATTTTACAGCCGTCATGTATTTGACGGCTGTTTTTATGTATCTATTTTTTGAATTATGAGTTTTTTTAATTCTAATCGAGGTGTTCAGCGTGGGCGAATATATGAGAATAGACCATCCGTTTGACGCGGTTTGGAATGAAAATTCGAAAATCTTAATTCTCGGCAGTTTTCCGTCGGTAAAATCACGCGAGGAAATGTTTTTCTACGGTCATCCGAGAAACAGATTCTGGACGGTAATGTCGAATATTTTGGGATGTAAAAAGCCCGAAACGATTGCCGAAAAAAAGAAAATGCTTCTTGAAAACAACGTCGCATTATGGGATGTTATCGCCTCGTGCGACATAGTCGGCTCGTCCGATTCGTCGATTAAAAACGTCAAGGCAAACGATATCGGTTTCATAATCAAAAACAGCAGTATTGACCGTGTTTTTACAAACGGCACGACGGCATACAGGCTTTATAAAAAGTATATTTTGCCGAAAACTCATATTGAGGCTGTGCTTCTGCCGTCTACAAGCCCCGCCAACGCGGTGAAGAATTCGGACGCTCTTACAGCCGAATGGAAAAAAATAATCGGAGAGGTTTAATACTATGATTAACTTAAATAAATTATCCGAAGCCGTTTATATCGGAACAACGGAAAAAGAATGTGAAATAGGCGCAAGTAAATTTTGGGGTGCGCCTCATATAGCGGAGGATTTCGACTGGCCGGCGGACGCGGACGGCTACGACATGGATTTTATCTGTCAGATACGTACGGACGATATCGATCCCGAGAAAAAAGCGTTTAAGAAAAGCGGAATTCTCTATTTCTTCGGCTGTCTTACCGCCCCTCTCGGTTTTGATGACGAGCCTCATATCAGTGCGGGATTACAGCCCGACGGATATTTTGCCGTAAGATTTTCGGACACGGACAATTCCGATCTGCAGTTCGGCGAGATTGTCGACGAGGACGGAAACGAGGTCGGTTTTTCAGAGCTTCAAATGGAGTTTTCTCATGATGAGAATGCGTTTAATTCCGCGCTTCATCAGGCGTTCGGCGACGCGCCCGAAACCGAAGAAACGGACGGAGTCCCCGACGGATATTCTCTGTTATTATGCATAGATTCGTTTGCCGGAAAGGATTTTACATTGGAATTCGAGGACAGTGGATATCTTTATTTTCTGATTGATAAAAAAGATATTGAAAATATGAATTTCGATAATGTCAAAGCGGTTATTGCGGTTTGATAAGATTGATTATTTTTTAACAATTTTTTTTATTATTCTATTGATATATTAGTTAAATATATGATATACTTTAAAAGTAAAAGCGATTTTTTGGAGGTTTTGCTAAATGAATTATGAAGAAAAACTCACGCAGTTAGCTTCCGATTACGCTGATTGGTGGAATAAGGGCTATGAAATGCCGTCTATGACGAGCAATCTTTACCCCTACGACAACATGTTTTCCCCCGTACGCGTAAACAGGCTGACTCTTAAAAACCGCCTTGTCATGGCTCCTATGGGCAACATCTGCATGTGTGACGAAACAGGACGTCCCAACGAGAAAATGCTCAAGTATTTTGAGGAAAGAGCCAAAGGCGGAGTGGGTCTTATCACGACCGGACTTATTCCCGTTACATACGGAATCGATAAGTCTCTTATAGAACTGGGCGATCTTACTTACTTCCCCCGTATCGACAGAAGCCGTACCGTTTTCGCTCCCTGGCGTGATCTTGCCGGTATGTGCCACGCTCACGGCAGTGCGATATTTATCCAGCTTACGGCGGGTCTCGGCAGAGTAGGAAATCCCCAATGTCTTACGAACCAGCTTAAACTTCCCAGAAGCGCGTCGTTCAATCCCAACTGGTACATGAAGGACGTTCCCTGTTTAAGACTTTCGGATATGAGTCTTAATAAAATCATTAAAAAGATAGGTCAGGGCAGTGCGGACGCTAAGGCTTGCAATCTCGACGGCGTATATCTTCACGGCCACGAGGGCTATCTTATCGAGCAGATTACGAATAAGGCGTTCAACCACAGAAAGCTCGGCAAATTCGCCGACCCGACCGTATTCGGTATCGAAATGGTTAAAGAAATTCGCCGCAGAGTAGGCGCGAACTTCCCGATTATGTACAGAATTGACCTTTCGCTCATGCTCAACGCCACATATAAGGCGAAGATGGACAATGTAAGTCCTCTTAAAAAGTTCAAGAATGAGAGAAAGATTGAGGAAACTCTCGAATACATGAGAAAGCTTGTTGAAGCGGGCGTTGATATGTTCGACGTCGATCTCGGATGTTACGACAACTGGTGGCTTCCGCATCCGCCTTCATCAATGCCCTCGGGATGTTTCCTTGACATTTCCGAGATTGCAAAGAAATATTTTGCGGATAATAATATTAAATCCAATATGGGGCTCGAGGTTCCCGTCGTAGCCGTAGGTAAGCTCGGTTATCCCGACTTTGCCGAAAAAGCGTTGAGAGACGGCAAGTGCGACATGATAATGCTCGGCAGACCCCTTCTTGCCGACGCTGAATGGTGCAACAAGGCGTATGCCGGCAAGGTAAGCGATATCAGACCCTGTATCGGATGTCAGGAGGCTTGCCTCAACGAGTTCGTCGAGGGCGGACATCCCCAGTGTGCGGTTAACCCGAGAACGGCGTTCGAGGAGGAGTATTCTCCCGAAATTCCGAAAGCGGACGTTGTTAAGAAGGTCGCTGTCGTAGGCGCTGGACCTGCGGGTATCGTTGCTGCCGATACTCTTATTAAGAGAGGACATAAGGTCGACCTTTACGAAAAATCGGGCGAAATCGGCGGAAGCGTTATCCCCGGAAGCAAGCCCATGATTAAATATGAATTCAAGAATTATCTTGATTATCTCAAGGGCGTTGTCGCTAAACTTGAAAAGAACGAAAACTTCAAGCTGTTTATGAATACCGCCGCAGACGCGAAATCTCTTAAAGAAAAGGGCTGCGATACCATCGTTATAGCAACGGGTACCGTTCAGAACAGACCTCCCGTCGAGGGTATTAATAATAAAAACGTCGTATTCGCAGTCGACGTTCTCAACGACCATAATATAGTTAAGGACGCTGAGGATATCGTCGTTATCGGCGGCGGCGTAGTAGGCGCGGAGACCGCTTACGTATTAAGATACGAGCTTAACAAGAACGTTAAGGTCGTTGAGATGGATAAGTACATCATGAACCATGCATGTACCGCGAACAGAGGACATCTTATCCATTACCTTGAGGAGGGCGGAGTCGAGCTTCTTAATATGACTACGCTTAAAAAGGTTGAGGACGGCAAAATTGTTGTTGAACAGAATATCAATAAGAACGTTCCCAATCCCTACATCACATGGTCTCCGATTCTTCCCGAGAACGTTGAGAATCCCATGGACGCGTTAAGACCTATCAAGAACGAGCCCGTTACCCGCGAGCTTAAGGCTGATATGGTTGTTCTCGCGGCAGGAAACAGAAGCGCGATTGATATTTACTATGACTGCGTAAAGGAGCACGCTGCAAGCGAAATATTCAACGTCGGCGACAGCTTCAAGGGCGCGAGAGTATTCGAGGCTGTACGCAGTGCATACCGCAAGGCGCGTTCAATCTGATAATTTAACGTTCGGATTAAAAAAAGAGAGAAAGGATAATCGTTTTATGGCTGAAATAAAAATGGCTCTGACTTCGGAGCAGCAGGATATCCTTGACGGTAAAAAAGGCGAGACCATGGCTAAGGTTATGAAAACTCTCGTCCTTTACGGCGAGGCATTCGGCGCGGAGAAAATGGTTCCCGTTACGAGCAAAATGGGACATCTTGTAACAAGTTTCGGACTCGGCGTTATGAAGCCCGTTTACGAGCTTATGGATAAACTTATCGACGCGGGCGCTCTTTCGTCGCAGAAATTTTCCGTTGACCCCAAGCCCCTCGATAAAAACGTTCCGTCAAATCTTATAGAAAATCTTGTATTCAAGAAATTTATGTATAATGCGCAGGACAGATACGACGCACAGCTTCGTAAATTAGGTCTTGTAAACGATAACGCTTACACTTGCGCGTGCTATCTTGACGAAATAGGCAATACCCCGAAAAAAGGCGAAATCCTCTCGTGGGCGGAATCGAGCGCGGTTGTTTTTGCAAACTCCGTTCTCGGCGCGAGATGTAATCGTAACTCCGGTATCATCGAACTTTTCGGCTCTATCGTAGGCTTCGTTCCGTACTTCGGACTCCTTACCGACGAGGGCAGAAAAGCGACATGGATTATCGAAGTTAAGACGAGCAAGAAGCCCGAGGCGCAGATTTTAGGCTCCGCTATCGGTATGAAGGTTATGGAGGATGTTCCGTATATCAAGGGTCTTGATAAATGGATAGGCACCGAAATAAACAACGACGTTAAGGCTTATCTTAAAGACTTCGGCGCGGCTACCGCTTCAAACGGCGCGGTAGGTCTCTATCACGTTGAAAATCTTACTCCCGAGGCTGTCGAGCAGGGCGAAAAGCTCATTGCCGAAAACGCTCAGACTTACGTTATCGACGACGCGGAACTTCAGAGAGTTAAGGATAATTACCCCGTCATCTGGAAGGATAAGAACGCAAAGCCCAAGCTTTGCTTCGTAGGATGTCCTCACCTTACATACGACCAGCTTATCGAGTGGACGGATAATGTTTATGAGAGACTCAGAAAGAGCGAACTTTCCAAAGTTTCGATTCCGACCGTATTTACTGCGGCTCCCGACGTTGTTGACAAGTTCAATAAAACCGGCTATGCGGCAAAACTCAAGACTACCGGCGTAGTTTTAAGCTACATCTGCCCGCTCATGTATATGAACAACCCGCTCTGCGGTAAGAAGCCAGTAATTACGAACTCGAATAAACTTCGTACTTACACTTCCGCAAGATACTATACGAGCGACGAAATACTCGACTATATCACAAAGGAGGTAAAGTGAGATGAAAACTTTTAAAGGCAGACCGGTAGTACCCGGAAAAGCTGAAGCGACGGCACTAGTTTCTCATAACGGATTCAACACTCTCGCAAGTTTTCAGCACAGCCTCATGTTCGGCGATAAGACCGCTAAGTGCGGAGATCAGAACAACGCCGATATATATGAAAAGCCCATGGCGGGAACGGCTCTCTGTCTTCCCCAGACCATAGGCTCGACTACGGGCGGTATGGTTCTCTACTGCGCAAACGTAATGGGCAGAACTCCCGCTTGTCTCCTGTTCGCTCATCCTATCGATTCCCTCGCCGCCGCAGGTGCGGTTCTCTCCGCTGTATGGAACGAGAACAACCCCATGCCGACGGTTGATAATCTGGGACAGGAATTCCTTGATTATGTTAAAACGGGAATGAAGATTACTGTCGCAGAGGACGGCACAGTAACTGTAGAGTAAAGGGAATGTTAAAAATGCCCGGACCGCAAAAAGTCATTGTAAATATAAAAGCTGTTTGCTTTTTGCTATGAATCTGCCTCACCCTCGGAGTACTTTTGTACGCCGTCGGGCAAGCATCAACCGCCGTTGCGGACGGCAGTTGATGTTCGGCTGATTCATTCCGAACGTTTTTTCCTATTCCCTCTGATTTTATCTAGTTTTAATAAAAAGGCTGTAAATCGCGGAATCTGCGGTTTACAGCTTTTTGTTGTTTTTTATTTAAAAACGTATTGATTCATAATTCCTATTATAAATAAATGAAGCGGGTAGTATATGTAGAAAAACCATTTCATAAATTTATTGAATCTGATATTTTTTCCGCGTTCGCCGTTGTATGTGTATATTATCGGGATTGAAAGTACAACAGCCATTTGCAGTATTCCGTAGACTTTGTCTATCGCTGATATATATACCAGCGAGTATACGGCGGCGTAAATTATCAGCCAAACGGACTGCATTTTCAGATTATTTCTGTTCGTTCCGAATGATAAAATAAACAGGGAAGCCGCACAGCTCCAGTCGCTCGGCAGGGCGAGAACGCAGATTAATAATATCAGCAGAACTTTTAACGCCTTGCTTTTTATTTTTTTGCTGTAAGCGGTTCTAAGCATTAAGAGTCCTAACGTCAGAGACCACATTACGCTCGTCTGATTGAAAATTTTACCGCTGTAAAACGGGATAAACGAGTGAAAATCCGAATAATTTCCCGAAGCGAAAACATACGCAAAGTGAGAAACAATAGCGAAGAGGAACATTCTCAATGTGTACTTGTTTATATTTTTCGTATAATGAAATCCCTCTGCGACGCAGTAACACATTATCGGGCACGTGATTCTGCCGATTATGTGCATTATAACAGGCAGAAAATCCGTCGGATATCCGGGGAACTGCATCCACGCGATATGGTCGAGAGTCATTGCGAAAACGGCGATAAGCTTAATCGAATTTGAGTTTAAAAATCCCGTTTTTCTTTGAGTCATCAGCCGTCGTCTCCGTTTAATAAATACTCGGGGATTTTTCTGTCCTTAAAATAGAATTCGCGGTCGTGTTCGTTTATCTTTCTTGCGACTCTGCACGGATTTCCGTACGCGACGGAGTCCGCCGGGATATCCTTTGTCACAACGCTTCCCGCACCGATAACGCAGTTGTCGCCGATTGTAACGCCCGGAACGACGATAACGCCCGCACCGAGCCAACAGTTAGAGCCTATATGCACGCTCATGTTGTACTGATATGCTTTTTTTCGAAGTTCAGGCAGAACCGGATGTCCCGCCGTCGCTATGACTACGTTAGGACCGAACATTGTGTAAGAGCCTACGTAAATATGCGTGTCGTCGACGAGAGTCAAACCGAAATTTGCGTATACATTATCCCCGAAATGGACGTGTCTGCCTCCCCAGTTTGCGTGAAGCGGCGGTTCTATATAGCAGTTTGAGCCGATTTCGGCAAACATGTCTTTGAGCATTTTCTCTCTTAATTTTAACTGAGCGGGACGCGTATTGTTAAAGTCATATAATTTATCAAGACATTGAAGCTGAATATCCATTATGCTCCTGTCGTTGGGATAATAGATTTCACACGTGTGCATTTTGTCTTTCATTTCGCTCATAATAAATCTCCGTAAACATACTGAAGGATGTGTCTATTGTACCATAAGTTATGATGAAACTTTATTGTCGAATTAGACAAAGTAATACTCGAACGTTTGTTTAATGCGACGAAAAATCAATAATTAAATAATTTAATATTTTTTTAAGACTCTCTTTGTGATACAATTAATAAGGTATTTTTTTTCGGGATATATTTTCCGGCTTTGACAGGGAGGATTATTTACCATGATAAGTCTCAGCAGAAATTACAGTATTGAATCGAATTCGCACCTTGCCGAACTCAACGTTATGTCTTACTATTCGGCTACTCAGCTTGACGTCAAGGGCATTGTTCAGATATGTCACGGCATGGCGGAGCATCTTGAGAGATATGAGGAGTTTATCGATTTTCTTACCTCGTCCGGCTATGTCGTATTCATTCACGACCATTTAGGTCACGGCAAGAGTGTAAAAAATGACGGCGAACTCGGCTATTTCGGCGAGAAAGACGGATATAAAACGCTCGTTAACGACGTAAAGCTCGTTACCGACCTTGCAAAGGACAAATATCCCGAGCTTCCCGTATTCCTGTTTGGGCACTCCATGGGTTCTTTTATTGCAAGATACTATACGGAGCTTTATTCCGCAGGAATTAAGGGCGCTGTTTTCTGCGGTACCGCAGGACCAAATCCCGGCGCTAAGGTCGGAGTTATGCTTGCAAATTTGATTATAAAGCAGAAAGGCTCTCATTACAGGTCGAAACTTATAGATAAAATCGCGTTCGGCTCGTACAACAAAAGATGCCGTCCGCAGAGAACGCCTTTTGACTGGCTCACTACGGACAATGCGATTGTTGATAAATATATTGAGGACAAATACTGCGGATTCCTTTTCACCGCCGCGGGTTACAGAGACCTGTTCAACCTCCTTATAACCGTAAACCGCCCCGAGTGGTTCACGTCGTTTAATAACGATTTTCCCGTACTCCTCATTGCGGGCGAGGACGACCCCGTAGGCTCGTACGGCGCGGGAGTTAAGAAAGTATATGATTCTCTTGTTTCTGCAGGACATACGAATGTTGAGATGAAGCTTTATCCCGGCGACAGACACGAGATATTAAACGAGTCTGATAAAAAGGACGTTTTTGCCGACGTTCTCAAGTGGCTTGAAAAAACAAACAAATAATTATAAAAGAGGTTATATATATCAATGGACATTGCAGATCTTGCGGCTAAGGCTGCGTTGAAGTTCACGTCCTCGAACGGCAGAAAACTTCAGAAAAAGACGAGTACACCGGCTATTCCCAAGGCTGACCCCGTTTATATTAAGAATGATAAAAACGACGGATTTTCGTGCGGTTTCGCTATGGCGGAGGTTATGCCCGCAGATGTTACGGCGAAAAAGTACTGGATGGCGGGTTACAAAATGGGAAACCTCGTCACGGGCGTTTACGACCCCACGACGGTCAGAGCAATGTGGCTTGACTGTAAGGGCAATGAGGGTATTTTGCTCGTCAGCTGTGATATTATCGGTCTTACAGGTCACGACGTTAACGAGATAAGAGCCTCGCTCTCCGATTTTTGCAGAGAGTCGGGATGTAAATACATAGATATAAGCTGTACTCATACGCATGCCGGTATCGACACCGTCGGTTACTGGGGCAAACTTCCGAGAACCGGACTTGATAAGGCTTATATGGCTAAGCTCTTTGCAAGTATTAAGGACGTGTGTATTAAGGCTTATAAGGACAGAAAACCCGGTAAGCTTTATATGGGTTATATTCACGTTCCCGACGCGATAAACGACGGCAGAGCTCCGTATGTTGTTAACGATAAATTATCAAGACTCCGTTTTGTTCCCGACGACGGCTCGACGGAAACGTGGTTTATGAATTACTCGGCGCATCCGAACACTATGGGCGGAGCAAATTCAAAAATCAGCGCGGACTATCCGTATTTTATGAGAGAAAAGATCAACGAGTCAAAGAAAGTCAACGTTCTTTTTGCCGTCGGCGCAATAGCTGCTGCGAATATAGCCGATCTTGACGAGGACAGATACGAGAGAACGAAAAAGGGCGGAGAAATGCTCGGCGAGGCGGCTTTGAAAATTGACAACGACGTTGAACTCGATTCGTCAATCTCGTTCATTTCTCAGAGATATTACGCACCTATTGATAACTGCATTCTAGCGCTTATGCCTATATTAAAGGTCTGCACGTCGGATAAATTTCCGTACCCCGGATGCAATGTCGGCATCGCTCTGAGAACCGAAATGACGTACATGAAAATAGGCAGTCAGAAGATACTTATATTCCCCGGCGAGCTTTTCTGCGAGCTTGTATACGGCGGTTACGCCTCGGCGGAGGATTCGGCTACGGGACTCGGACCCGAGATAAATCCCGAACCTCTTGCCGAGATATGCGGGGACGATTCGCTTATGGTATTCGGCGTGTCGAACGACATGACGGGCTACGTGGTCGCTCCCAATGACTTCGTTCTTCATCCCACGCAGGCGTATCTTTCGAGCGTTCACGACAGATTCGACAGAAATCATTACCACGAGACAAATTCGCTTGGCAAGGATATCTGCTTTACCGTCGAGAGAGTGTTCAGAGACCTCGTCGAAAGACTTAAATAATTTGTTTATAACAAAAACGGTTTGCTGATGTTGAACTGCAAGCCGTTTTTTTGTGTTGAAAATCATATGTATATATGATAAAATTAAATTGAAAAAAACAATCATATACATTACGGAGGAAAAGAAAGTGGCTCAGCCTCTTGCGGACAGGATAAGACCATCGACTCTTGACGAAACGGTCGGTCAGCGGCACCTTATCGGCGAAAACGCCCCGCTTAGGAATATCATAGAGAGCGGAGAGATTCCGAATATGATATTCTACGGTCCGTCGGGAGTCGGTAAAACGACCGTCGCTCGGATTATAGCGGACTCGGCGGATAAAAAATTATATAAGTTAAACGGCACGAGCGCGTCCATTTCCGACATACGCGATATCGTTTCGCAGATAGACACGTTTCACGCGCGCAACGGAATTCTGCTCTACCTTGACGAGATTCAGTATTTTAATAAAAAACAGCAGCAGTCTCTTCTTGAATACATTGAGAACGGTTCGATAACGCTTATAGCCTCGACTACGGAAAATCCGTATTTTTACGTATATTCCGCGGTTTTGAGCCGTTCGACGGTTTTTGAATTCAAAACGGTAACGCCTGAGGATATCGTTCCTGCGATTGAACGCGCGTTCTCGGTTATGGCTCATGATTTAAAATGTGAGCTCGACATTGAGGACGGCGTTATCAAGCACATTTCCTACGGGTGCGGGGGCGACGTCAGAAAGGCGATTAATACCGTCGAACTGCTGTGTTTGAGCTCAAAAACGCCTAAGGAGGGTGAAAAACGCGTTATTTCGATGTCGAACGCTCTGACTTTGACGCAGAAAACGTCCCTTAGATACGATAAGGAGGGCGACGAGCATTACGACCTCGTATCGGCTTATCAGAAGTCTATGCGCGGTTCGGATGCGAACGCCGCGGTTCACTATCTCGCGCGGATTCTGGAGGCGGGCGACCTTGCCTCTGCGTGCAGACGGCTTCTTGTCTGCGCGTGCGAGGATGTAGGACTTGCGTACCCGATGATTATTCCGATAGTAAAATCGGCGGTCGATATAGCTTTGCAGGTAGGACTGCCCGAGGCTCGTATTCCTCTTGCCGACGCAGTTATTCTCGTGTGCAATTCGCCTAAGTCGAATTCCGCATACGAGGCGATTAATTCGGCTTCGGCTGACCTTAAAAACGGCAAATACGGTCCCGTGCCGAGACAGCTTCAGAATATGCATTACGACGGAGCCGACGCAAAGGTGAAGGGACAGTTTTATAAGTACCCGCACGCGTTCGAAAATCACTGGGTTGAACAGCAGTATCTGCCCGACATTATCAAAGATACCGTCTATTATGAATTCGGCGATAATAAGAACGAGCAGGCGGCGAAAGAATATTGGGACAAAATAAAAAACAGGAGCGGTAAAAAAAAATGAAGTATTCCGTAAGCATGTACAGCTATTCACAGCTGACCTCGTCGGGTAAAAAAACGCTTGAAGAGTGTATTCTTCTTGCAAAGGAGCAGGGCTTCGACGGCGTTGAATTTGTAGATATCGACCCGCCCGAGGGTATGAGCGAAATTGAATATGCGAAAATTTTAAAAGAAAAATGCGATAAGGCGGGACTTGAAGTTTCAAGCTATACCGTCGGCGCGGATTTTATAAACGGTTCGGACGGAAATCTCGAAAAGGAAATCGAAAGAGTCAGGAAAAAAGTCGATATTGCGGAAGTTCTCGGCGTTAAAGTTATGCGTCACGACGCGACCGGCGGATTCAGCAGGGGCAAACGCGGATATAAAGGCTTTGACGACGCTCTGCCCTCGCTTGTAAGGGGATGCCGTGAGGTTACCGCTTATGCGAAGACAAAGGGTATTAAAACGACCGTCGAAAATCACGGATTTTTCTCTCAGGAGAGCAGACGTGTGGAAAAACTCGTAAATTCCGTTGCGGACGAAAACTTCGGACTTCTTGTTGACATAGGAAATTTTGCATGCGCGGACGAGAGCAGTATTGAGGCTGTCGGCAGACTCGCGCCGTACGCATTTCATGTTCACGCAAAGGATTTTTATGTAAGAAGCGGTAACTCGCCGTTTTTTGCGGACGGATTCTTTAAGACGAGAGGGGGAACGTATTTAAGAGGTGCGATAATCGGTCACGGGGATATTCCCGTATATCAATGTGTTCACACACTCATGTCCGAGGGCTATGACGGATGGATAACCGTCGAATTCGAGGGTATGGAGGACTGCGAAAAGGGTGTTTTATCAGGACTTAAGTCTCTTAAGAGAATGATAGAAAATTGACAGCTTTTCAATGCAAATGTTGCCAACTTGTGTATAAAGTATAAATAAACAGGCTCAAATCAAGAAAATATGTTAATAGGATAATATTTTCTGTTTTTTAATCTTGACATTCGCTTCATTTTGTTGTAAATTTAATACAAGCAGTTTTTTAATTATTAAAAACATGAAATCATTGGATAGTTGGAATCCATGAAAGGGGTAAACTTTTTATGAAAAAATACTACGAGTACGACGCACCCGTTCTCACAAAGCTTTTGTCCGTGGTCGCAGTTATCGCTATCTGCGTTTCCATGGCGACGAGCGCGCTGTGCTGTTACAAAGTAGCTTCCATGCAGACGGGCACTGCAGCTGTTGTTGACAACGGTTCGAACTCTTCGACCGGTCAGAACGGTAACAATTCACAGAATACCACGCCGACTCCTACGCAGGATAACACGAAGACTCCTACCGACGGAAACAATTCTCAGACTTCTACCGACGGAAACAACTCTGAGACTCCCGCAGACGGAAATGACAATGCCGCCGCAGGCGGACTTGAGGGGCTTTCGACTAACGAAGAGATCCTTGCAAAGTACACCGAAGTTATGAATCAGGCTAAAAAAGATAAGCCCGCTTTCAAAAAGGTTGAGTTCCAGTCTCTTCCCTCCGAGTTCCGTAACCTCGGTACTCTCGGTAACGTTATTCTTCCCATTGCAGAGGGATTCATGACTACCGAGGAAAAGGCAAAGGCCGATCCCCAGGTTAAAGAGGCTGGTTCAGACATGCACTCATGGCCCGTAACAGGTCATGACACC
>DJEG01000125.1:14349-16630 GCA_002431305.1 Ruminococcaceae bacterium UBA5904
GACACCGCAGGATGCTTACTTACCGATCCCTCCAAGATCAAGAGTGCGTCCGCCGTTAAGGAAGGAGAAAATATCAAGATTACGATTACTCTTCTTCCCGAAGATAATCCGGAACCCATCAGCAGTGCAACAGCGACAAGTTCGCCCAGCTTTACCGGCGGTATGTTCAGCCCCATGTCAAAGGCTGATATAGATAAGACCCTTGCAGACGTTAAAGCGGTTACGGTTAACAGCTTCAGTCTTACATATACGGATTGTACCGCTACTCTTGTTTACAATCCCGCTGATAATCACGTTATCACTCTTGATCAGATCATGAATGTTGATATCACCGCTAATGTTAAGGCTTTAATAGCAACGATTGACGGTTCCGCAAGACTTGTTGATACTGTCAACATCTGGGACGTTCAGTACTAATTATTAAGTAATATGAGGGGGTGCATATGTTTTGTATGCGCCCCTATTTTTTCAGGAAGGTGAATATGCTATGAAAAAATCAAAGATAATTGCCCTTGCTTCCGCAGTATCACTTACCGCGGCGGCTGTATTTGCAGCTACATCGATGGTTTTCGCTGCACCCGCTCTCGGCGACGTTGACTCAAACGGCAAGGTTACGGCAAAAGACGCGAGAATGATTCTTCGTCACTCCGCAAAAATTGAAAATCTCAGCGATTCCGTTATTCCCGTTGCGGATGCAGACGGCAACGGAAAGGTTTCGGCAACTGACGCAAGACTTGTACTGAGATTTGCTTCAAAGCTCATCAGCACAATGGGCGGAGAGGACAAATATGCCGAGTTTATAAAATCGAATGAATCATCGGATACCACGGCTACGACGAAGAAGACTGACAGTTCCGACCTTTCGACCAGACCTGTCACAAGACCGACAACAAAACCCGCAGATGAACCCTCGACAAAGCCGACAACCGAGCCCTCAACCGAGCCCTCAACCGAGCCGACAACAGAGCCTACTACAGCTCCTACGACTGAGCCGACAACCGCTCCTACGACTGAACCGACTACGGAACCCACGACGGCAAAGCCGGATGACAACAACAATCTTCCCGCCGCTATCCGCAGTTTCACATCCGGCAAATTTGATTTTACCGGAACTGTTATCTCGTCGAGCGGTAAACAGGACGTAAGATTTACTGTTGACGGAAAGAATCTTCGTATCGGTATGACCGTTGATGGACTTAATCTTGATATTATGAAGCTGACCGAGAAGAACAGCATCACCAAAAAGGACGTATCAAAGTACTACATTATAAGCGAGGATAAAAAGTCGTATATCGAATTTAACAAGGCTTTCATGAAAATGGCAGGTATAGACGAGGCCAATATGGAACTCCCCGCATTGTCTGTAGATCTTTCGGGTACAGAATGCACGGTGGACACTGCTGATTTTAACGGAAAAGAAAACTTAACCCGCTACACGTTCAAGTCGGAGAGCTCACTTATCAAATTCTATTTAGACGGTGAGAATCTTATCGGCATGGAGACATGCGATTTAAGCGGAAATACACTTACCATGATGGTATTTGATTCGTTTTCGGGCGAAATCCCCGCCGGCAAACTGAGTCTTAACGGCTACAAAAAGATGTCGCTGACTGATTTTATAGCTCTCTTCGGTTCTGTTCGGTAAGTAAGTTTATATAAGTATAATTTAATCTGCCCTGATGAATTTCAGGGCAGATTTGCTTTTTTTCTTAATTATTGTAAATATCTTGACAACATTAACAGTGAATACTATAATAGCTGTATATGTAACATATTTTGGTTTTTATTGATATTTCGCAAAAAAGGTGAATAATATGAACAAAACAAAACTTTTAGCTCTTGCGTCTGCCGTCACGGTTACGGCGGTTTCTGTTTTTGCTTCGAATGCTTCAGCGGTTCAAATGCCCATGCTCGGAGATATGGATAACAGCGGAAAAGTCGGAGCGAGCGACGCGAGAACTATTCTTCGTCATGTTGCAAGACTCGAAAAAATTGATAAATCGATTTTATTGGCTGCTGACGCGGATGGCGACGGCAAAGTCACCGCATCCGACGCGAGAACCGTATTGAGATATGCCTCGAGACTCGATAAAAAAATGGGCGGAGAGGAAAAGTATTCTGAGATAGTCAGCAGTGTAAAGGCGAGCGAGGAGGCACTGACTTCTAAGGAAGAGACTGCCGAGCCGACGCTCGAAACAACACTTAAGCCGACTGAGCTTTCGACCGTAAATCCAACTGAAAAAAAGACAGCTCCGACGACCGCAAAACCGACTCAGCCGAC
>DJEG01000060.1:0-209 GCA_002431305.1 Ruminococcaceae bacterium UBA5904
GGCGTATAAACCCTCGCGAACCTCGTGATGAAATTCTCGTACTTCGACTTCTTCCCGCTCGCGTTCTCGACAAGATCAAGAATTCTCGCCGCGGTCGACTCCCCGGCGAGCTTCGTCACGCGCGCCCTGAACAGTCCCTCGCGGTTGACGCATCCCGCGAGCGCCGTGTCGCCGACAGACAGCTCACGCGGCAGGCTCTCGCCGGTCAG
>DJEG01000060.1:258-1421 GCA_002431305.1 Ruminococcaceae bacterium UBA5904
GGCAGGCTCTCGCCGGTCAGCGCCGACGTATCAAGCGACGAAGTCCCCTCGACAACCTCGCAGTCGAGAGGGATTCTCTCGCCCGGCTTCACGACGATGATCTCGCCGATTTTGACGTCGTCCGGGTCGACCGAAACGACCTTCCCGTCACGCTCAACTTCCGCGTGATCCGCCCGGAGCTCGACAAGCGACGTTATCGACTTGCGTGAATTTGAAACCGCGACGCTCTGGAACAGCTCGCCGACCTGATAGAACAGCATAACCGCGACGCCCTCGCGGAAGTCGCCCAATCCGATAGCTCCGACCGTCGCGACCGCCATAAGGAAGTTTTCGTCGAAAATCTGCCCATTGAATATACCCTTGACGGCTTTTTTCAGTATATCGTAACCGATAACCGCGTAGGGAATGAGATAAAGAACCGCCTGAATCCAAACGTTTAACTCGACGAATTTAAACAGAACCGACAGTATAATCACAAGGATTGCCGATATTATAATACGTATAAGAACTTTTTTCTGTTTTTTATTCATAATAATTAACTCCGAATCGTACGGTATTTGGAAACGGCATCAGATGAAGATTTCGCAGTCGTCCTCAACCTTTTTGCAGTTTTTGAGAACAAGTTTCATAGTCTCGTCAACATCTGCCCCGTCCTCGAACTCGACTTTCATTTTCTGAGTCATGAACGAAACGACCGCCGATTTAACGCCCTGAGTCTTTGAAGCCGCGTCCTCCATTTTAGCGGCGCAGTTTGCGCAGTCTACTTCGATACCGTATGTTTTTTTCATGATAATCAAACCTCTTTCAATTGATAAATTTAATGGTAACAGTTGAACGATTGTTCATCTGTCATCTGTATTATAGTTGAACAAGTATTCAATTGTCAATAGTTTTTTCATAAAAAAGAAGAAATATCCGAAAAACTACGGATATTTCTTAAATGTCGATTATTTTAATTAATGCTTATGCTTAATGTGTGACTGGGCGATTTCGATTATCGCAGTAATGTGTCCGTCGTCAAAACTGTAATAAATGTGCTTGCCCGAACGGCGGGATTTGACGATATTATTAGCTTTTAAAATTGCGAGCTGGTGGGAGACTGCGGACTTCGTCATGCCCAGAGCCTCCGCAAGGTCGCACACGCAGACCTCTTTATTATCAAG
>DJEG01000060.1:1538-10110 GCA_002431305.1 Ruminococcaceae bacterium UBA5904
CCCTCAACCTCCTCGTTAGTGAGCATTTCGTCCTGTATGGCTTTTATCTTTTCGGGTTCCGAAATGTTACATTCGCATCTTTCTTCATCTATCATAAATATCACCTTAGCAATTCTCAATGCCTGTAATAGAAAACAAACCGTCCTGCCGTAATCTGCAAGACGGTTCTGGTGAGGATGAGTGGGCTCGAACCACCGACCTCTTGCATGTCAAGCAAGCACTCTAACCAACTGAGCTACACCCTCAAAACGAAAGTGATTATATCATAATATTATCAATATGTAAATAGCTTATCCGAAAATTTTTTATTTTTCACAAAAATTTTTGGGCTTTACATAATCGTTTCTTATATATATAATAGAAAAGAAAAAAACTAAGACGGTGATATTATGGATTTAAAAAAGAAAATAGATAACATCGTAACAAAAACCGCTGCGGCTGTCGCAAATTCGCTCTCGCAGGACGAGACGAATCGCGAAACCGACGGGGGAGATGTCGATGCGGACGTTTCGGCTCTGTTCCGTTCTGCGGCGGCGGAGGGCGCGGTGCTCCTTGAAAACAACGGCGTTCTGCCTTTAAAAGAAAACAGCAGGGTTGCGTTGTTCGGTATTACGTCGTATCAGACGCATTTCGTAGGCTATGGCTCGGGCGGAGACGTAAATAAGCCGTACGCCGTGAGCATTGCCGACGGTATCAGAAATTGCGCAAAGCTTACGCTTGACGAGAATATAGCTTCGTTTTATAAGGATTACAACGAGAAAAATCCAATTAATCACGGATTTTGGGCGCACTGGCCGTTTTATTATCCCGAGGCAAAACTCGATACAGACTTCGTTCGGAGTTCGTCGTTTAATAACGATACCGCGGTAGTCACGGTAGGCAGAAGCGCGGGCGAGGACAGAGACTGCAAGAACGATAAGGGAAGCTGGCTTCTTGCAGACGACGAGGCGGACATGCTCGACAAGGTAACGGACAAATACGATAACGTCGTAGTTTTGCTCAATATCGGCGGAATATTCGATTTAAGCTGGCTTAGAAGATATAAAAACAAAATCGGCGCTGTGCTTATACTCTGGCAGGGCGGTATGGAAACGGGAAACGCCGCCGCGGATATCCTGTGCGGTAAAGTCTGCCCGAGCGGAAAACTTACGGACACGATTGCGAATTCAATCGATGACTATCCGTCAAGCGATAACTTCGGAGATAAGGATTTTACATTCTATAAAGAGGATATCTACGTCGGTTACAGATATTTTGAGACGTTTGCAAAAAATAAGGTCGTATATCCGTTCGGCTACGGTTTAAGCTATACGTCGTTCGATATGAAAAAGACAGGCGCGAAAAAGACGGATTCGGGATTCGAATTTAAAATAAAAGTTACCAATACCGGCGAATATACAGGCAGACAGACCGTCGGAATTTATCTTGAAAAGCCGTGCGAACCGCTCGGCGAACCCGCGCTTATATTAATCGCTTTCAAAAAAACGGGAGATTTAAAGCCCGGCGAGAGTGAAACGCTTACGCTGACTGCGGGCGATTACGCGCTGTGCTCGTACGACGACGAGGGCGTTACCGGATATAAGAACAGCTATGTTATAAACAAGGGCGAATTTGCTTTTTATATGGGTGAAAACGTAAGAGACGTTAAGAAAATTCTTACGTATTATAATGAAAATACCATCCTTTACGATAAAAAAGAGCAGGTATGCGCACCTAGAAAAGAATTCGATATAATGACTGCAAAAAAACTCGGGGATTCAACGGTTGTTTCGTATAAAAAAGCAGTCGTAAATTCAACGGATTTACGGCAGAGGATTATATCCGCGCGTCCTGAATCAATCCCGCAGACGGGCGATATGGGATATAAATTATCGGACGTAAAGAGCGGTAAATGCACAATGCTCGAATTTATCGCCCAGCTTGATAACGACGAGTTAGAGGCGATATCGAGGGGCGACTACACAATGAACAGTCCCCTCGGAGCAAAGGGCAATGCGGGAGTATTCGGCGGAGTGCTCGAATCATTGAGAGACAAGGGCGTAATGCCTGTTACGACGACGGACGGCCCGTCGGGTATAAGACTCTCGGCGCAGTGCTCGCTTCTGCCGTGCGGTACGCTTCTTGCTTGTACGTTTGACCCCGATACGGTCGAAAAAGTATATTCCGCCGTCGCAAAGGAGATGAAAAACCGCGGTTCGGACGTTTTGCTCGCTCCCGGAATGAATATTCACAGAAACCCGCTGTGCGGACGTAATTTCGAATATTACAGCGAGGATCCGCTCGTTGCGGGCAAAATCGCGGCAGCGGCTGTCAGAGGTATACAGTCCGAGGGCGCGAGCGCGTGTCCGAAGCATTTTGCATGCAACAATCAGGAGTTCAGACGTAATATGATCGACTCCGTCGTAAGCGAAAGAGCGTTGAGGGAAATATATTTAAAGGGCTTTGAAATCTGCGTAAAAGAGGGCGAGCCTAAAAATATCATGACCTCGTATAACAAAGTAAATTCCGTATACAGTCACTATAATTATGATTTGTGCACGACCGTTCTGCGTTCGGAATGGGGCTATAAGGGCAACGTTATGACCGACTGGTGGATGAAAAAGGGCAAGAGTCCCGAGTTTAAAAATATGAGCGATCAGGCGTACAGAGTCACGGCGCAGGTCGACGTTCTCATGCCCGGCGGAGCGAGAGGACAGAACAGAACGCCAGACGGCACAATGTTAAAGTCTCTTAAAAAGAAAGACGGCATAACTTTGGGCGAGATACAGAGAACCGCAGAAAACGTATTGAATTTAATACTCGATATTAAATATTGATGAATATTGACGAAAGGCTGAAATAAATGACAGGATATTATCACACGGATTTAAATACGCTCCATGCAGGATGCGAAAAACCGAGGGCGTATTTTATTCCGTTTTCCGATAACGACGATTGCTCAAAGCGTGAAAACTCTTCGTTTTTTACGCTTATTAACGGCGAGTGGGATTTTAAATTTTACGAAAATGTATATGAACTTGACGTTTTGGGCGGAATTTTCCCCTCGGGCGAAAAGTGCTGTGACAAAATGACGGTTCCGTTTAACTGGCAGTTAAAGCTCGGCAGGGGATACGACGCTCCGAATTACATAAACCAGGACTACCCGTACCCCGTTGACCCGCCTCATCTGCCCGACGTCGACCCGTGCGGACTGTACAGACGTACGTTTGAATTTAAAAAACAGAGCAAAAAAAAATATTATATAAATTTCGAGGGCGTAAGCTCATGCTTCTATCTGTGGATAAATTCTAATTTTGTCGGCTATTCCGAGGTCAGCCACTGCACAAGCGAATTTGACATAACGAAATATTTATCCGACGGCGAAAATACAATCGAAGCTCTCGTCGTTAAGCACTGTACGGGTTCGTATCTTGAGGATCAGGACTTTTTCAGACTTTCCGGTATATTCAGAGACTTATATATTCTCACCCGAGACGAAAATCATATAAAGGACGTTCAGATTATACATAGCCTTGACGACGGTTTAAAGAATGCCGAAATTGAGATGTCGATAATTTCAGACGGTATAGTAAAGCCTTTTTACACTCTTTATTCGCCCGACGGAGAAGAAATCTGTTCGGGAATCGTGTGTAAAAAAACGTTGTTCGAAGTAAACGGCGTTACTCTGTGGACTCCCGAAACGCCCGCATTATACACGCTTAAAATAAAGTGCGGGGACGAGAATATTTACTTTAAGCTCGGAATGAGAAAATTCGAAATTAAGGATTCGGCAGTTCTCTTAAACGGCGTTAAATTTAAATGCAGAGGCATAAACCGCCACGACTCCGATCCCGAAACGGGTTACGCGGTAAGCGTTGAAAGTATGAAACGCGATTTGCGCTTATTAAAACAGGCGAGCGTTAACATGATAAGAACGTCGCATTACCCGAACGACCCGAGATTTCTTGAAATGTGCGACGAGCAGGGCTTTGCCGTCGTTGACGAAGCAGACCTCGAAACGCACGGTATGGGATATAACTACGGAGACTGGTACTGGGATTATTGGGCGTATTGCTCGGACGTTCCCGAGTGGAGGGACGCATATCTCGACAGAGCCGAAAGACTTTTTGAAAGAGATAAAAATCATTCGTGCGTTCTGCTCTGGTCTCTCGGAAACGAATCGGGGTGCGGCGAAAACCACCGCGCCATGGCTCAGTTTATAAGAAGCCGGGATTCACGTGCGCTGATTCACTACGAGAACGCGCATCTTGAATACGCCGAAAGACTCGGCAAGGATTTTTCGGACATTTCCGACGTTGAAAGCCGTATGTACGCACCGATATCGTATCTCGAAAAATACCTTGAAAACGACGAATACAAAAAGCCGTTTTTCTACTGCGAATACGTCTGCTCCATGAGTACGGGCGACGTGTACAGGCACTGGGACAATGTCGAGGATAACGATAAATATTTCGGCGGATGTATATGGGAACTTACCGACCACGCCGTAAATATCGGGACAAAGGAAGAACCTAAGTATCGTTACGGCGGAGATTTCGGCGACGACCCGAACAACAATTATTCATGCGTCGACGGACTCGTTTTCCCCGACAGGAGACTGCGCCCCGGTTATTACGACATGAAAAAGGTGTATAAGCCTTTTTACGCGTATTTTAAGGATGGAAAACTTGAAGTTAAGAACAGACGATTTTATACAGATCTTTCCGAATTCTATATTAAATACGAATTCGAGCTTGACGGCGAGGTAATTTCGTCAGCGGTCATAAACGATACTTCTATTGCACCCGGCAAAACAAAAATCTACGATATGGATATTCCCTCGGCTGAAACGGGACTTCTTACGCTGAACGTATATCTCGCGCTTAAAGATAACTGCGAATGGGCTGAAAAAGACTATGTTATCGGTGACGAGCAGATTGTAATTTCCGATATAAAAAAGAAATTAAAGAGCGGAGAGGACAAAATCGAAGCTTCCGTATTCAGAACAAAAATATTTGTCCGTTGTAAAAAATTTGCGTGTAGAATAAGCCGTATAACGGGACTTATTGAGGAACTTTCCGACAAGGAGGGAAGTTTTCTTAATAAAGCCGTTGATTTCAGCATTTGGAGAAGCTGTAATTATAATTCGAGAGGCTTCGACGAAACGTGGAACCGGGCAAGATTTGACAGAAGTATTCACCACGCGTACGCCGTTGAACTTACCGAAAACACGGGAACGAGAGCCGTTATAAACGTTAAAATGTCGTTCTGCGCAGCCGCCATGCCTCCCGCGGTCAAAGCCGATATAAACTATATATTTACGTCCGAGGGCATAGACGTTGAATGTAACGCGGTTGTCGGCGAGAGAGTGCCCAACCTGCCGAGATTCGGACTCGAATTATCATTAGGATGTCAATTCGAAAATATCGAGTATCTCGGATTCGGTCCTATCGAGTCGTACGCTGACAGATTCAGAGCATGCCGTCTTTCAAAATTCAAAACGACCGTCGAAGACAATTTCGTTCACTACATAAAACCTCAGGAGTGTTCGGCGCACTATAAAACGCGTTACGCTTCGATTACGGACGAAAACGGCAGGGGACTTGAGTTTTACGACATGAATTCGGACGGATTCTCGTTTAACGCTAAGCGTTATTCGGACAGACAGCTTCATGATACGAAGCATGACGACGAACTCGAAAAACTGAACGAGACGATAGTTTCGCTTGACTATAAGATGGATTCGTCATCGAATAACGACGAGGGCAGAGAAGCGTTCAGACATTTTACTGAAAAAGAATTTTCGTTTAAATACAGAATCAAAATAAAATAAGTTAAAGATATCCCCCGAAGAAGTTCTCCGGGGGATAAAAATTTAAATTTTAAATATCGAATGAAATTTTTTCTGCCAGCGGTTTAAATAAATCGACACAAGCCGTGATATTACCATGTCGTAGAGAATGAACATTACGTTGCCCATTGCGAGCAGTGCGGGTATCGCCCACTTTCCGAAGCGCTCCATGCCCTCAATCGGAATCGAGAAAACGTATACTATTATAATATAAGAAATACATACGCTTACGTTGAACACAAGAAATTTACATACCCACTCCCACACTCTCGGCAGTTTGCTCTCGAGTACGGGTTTTAATATAGGGTAAAATCCGAAAAATCCGACGTACATCATTGCAGCTTCCTTATCGGGCAGTATAAACAGTGATAACAAACTCACCGAGACGTACGCGCCGAACGCCCATTTTTTATTAAGTTCAAGAACCATTATAATAAGCAGTGTTCCCGCGATTTCGGGCGAGGCATATGTCAGAAACGGGAAAACAGCCGTCAGGAGCATAAAAACGAGCGACAGTGATGCCGTTATACCGCCGAGGGCGGTTTTTGCGCTTTTTTTCATCTTTTTCTCCTTAACAGCACGGTATCAAATCTCCGCCGCACGACTCGCACAGGCAGTCCGCACACAGCAGTCCCGAGCAAACGTCGCAGAATCCGCATCCGCCCGAATCCTTGTCGTCGGATGTTGTTCTGTATCCGCCCGAACGCGCCGATTTCATATTGTTGTAAGCCGAAGCGTACTCGCCGTTGTTCGGGTCGAGCCTTACGGCGTTTTCGAAGCATGTGAACGCCTCGTTAAGCCAGCCTTTTCTCTGATTTACAACTCCGCTTAAATAGAACCATTCCGCGTTTTTCATTGAGTCGGGCGTTTCGTCGAGCCGTCTCTGCGCTTCGGCGTAGTTCCCGTCGTCAATAAGATTTCTTATATCCGTAAACGCAGAGTAATTATATGAATAATCGGTATTTCCGTTCCCCGCCGTATTCTGCGCGTGCGCCGAATTTATAACCTCGTCGTACGCGGAGTCAAGTTTCTTCATCATATCCGGGTCGTTTTCGTAAATTCTCGCCTTGTCCCTGTATGCGTTTCTTATCTGTTCGTATGTTGCGTTTCTCGGAATACCGAGTATTTCGTATGAATCCATTTATTTTTCTCCCGATAAAATTTTTTGGGTCTGAATATACAGTCCGTCGTTTATTATGTTGTCTATTATGTTTTTGAATTTATAAATTTTAAGATGTGAAACGGCTTCGGACAGCTGACCCGCGGTCATGAACAGCTCGTTTTGAATACTGTCATTGTCCGTTATACCGCATTTTATAAACGGGTTGAAATTGCCTGATTTTTTATCCTTCTCGATATCGTCAGCGGCGTCGGTCAGATAAATCCATCTGCCCGTAAGATAGCCGACTGAGTACGTCTCGTTTTTCATGTCATTGAGATTTGCGCCTAATGTAAATAATTTGCCTAACATCTTGCCGGTGGGGTCGGCGGCGGAGTCGAGCGTTATCTTACCGCTTTGCTCCGTTTTAAACTGCGAATCCATATAATTTATTATAATTTCGGCGGCTTCGGGCGCGTGCTTTTTTGCCCGTTTGTACGACGGAGTCAGAATCAATAGTAATATTCTGAACAAAATCGCTTTAAAAAAACTTGAATCGTGTATATTGTCGCGTATTTTATGATAAGTTAAAAGCACCGAAACGTCTGCGCAGAACGCCGTGTCGGGCGTGATGTCCTTAAACCGACGGCACTTTTTTGCGGGATTAAACGGACAGCGCATTTTTACAAACGGTGAACACTCTTGTCTCAGTGACGTTAAGGCTATGAGCATGAAAGTTACATCGTAGCTTAAAAACATGCGTCCGATAAGTCCGCACCGCTTGCCTATCGCGCGGCAGAGCGTACAGTAAACGCCTTTGTAAATTTCGTCGTCGCGGACCTTCAGCTCCGGGCGGTTGGTTTTTATATATCCGAACATATATCTTCTCCGCCGAAAAATCTTAATGAGAGCATTTCGGCTATTTTTAAATCTTTTTCTCCTACTCCGTTTTTATCCGTAAACGGGACGTTTAATTCGCCCGAAAACGAAAATCCGAGTTCTTTAAACGCAAGCGACATCTGTTTTCTTACGATATCAAATGAATATTTACCGCTCTGCGCGCATGTTACGATTAAAAACGCGCGTTTTTTTTTGCTTATTTCCGTGTTTCCCTTTTCATATAACGGCTGGAGCCTGTCGAGAAACGCTTTCATCGGCGCGGGGACGGAATAATTATATACCGGCGTTGCGGCGATAAGAAAATCAGAATTTTCAATATCGTTTAATGCCGAATCCATGTCGGACTTGACGCATTTGTAATCCGTTCTGCACTTTCCGCACGCCGTACACGGGGCGGGGGACAGGGCATAAATATCAATTAAATTTATATCGTCTCTGTTTTTTATGAATCGGGACAGAACCTCGGCGGTGTATCCGTTTTTCCTCGGTGAACAAAACAGTACCGTCGTCATATAACCGCCCCTTTCAGAGAATATATTATACTATTATAATCAATGTGTCAATGAATCTTAATATATATTTAATAAAAGATGATGGTTTTGTAATACAATATTTCTTGACTGTTAAAAAAATATGTAGTATTCTAAAACTGTATAGCAAAAGGGAGCCGAACACATAAGGTTTATATCCACCCTCTTTCCGCTTCGACTGCGTTAAAGAAACTTGAAAGCCGTTAGGCTTCC
>DJEG01000074.1 GCA_002431305.1 Ruminococcaceae bacterium UBA5904
GGCGGCGGCGGAAATGCGCGAACGTATTTCGTCAGCCGTAAACGACCTTATCTGCGCCCACCCCGACAACGCGTTTTATTCCGAAATCAGAATGAAGCTCCCCGAGGCGACAATATGCACCATGGACTCATTCTGCATTAAACTCGTAAGGGAAAACTACCACGAACTGGGGGTTGAACCCGACTTCACCGTTTTAGACGATTCGGATAAGAAAAACATGAGCGCCGAGGCTATGAACCGCGTCATGGACGAGGAAAGCGAAAAGGAAATTTATCATTCGCTCATATACACAACCGGCTCTGCAAACAGCGATTCCGAGCTGTGCGCGAGAATTCTCGAACTGTACGAAAACTCGCTCTCCTACCCGTTCCCCGAAAAATACATAGAATCGGTCAAAAATATGTATTCGGGTACGGACGGAACGAAAAAATGGCAGAGCATAATAAAAGAATACGCACGCGACGGATTCACCGCGTGCAAAAACGTATTAAAATCCGCATACGATTCGATAGCAAACGACGAAATGTTTTCAAAAGCGTACGGCGCCGGGCTTATAAATATTCTGGACGTATTCGACTCTCTTATCGAGATAACCGACTCGGACTGCTGGGACGAAACCGCCGGAGAGATAAACAAAGCATCCCTGCCGAGAGTCGGCACGGCGCCGAGAGGTCACGCCGACGATAAACAGGCGCAGAGGGTAAAGGGCGCGGTAAAGTACGCAAAGGAGTCGCTTAAAAAAATCGCGTCGATGTTCTGCGCAACGAACAAAGAAAACGAAAACGACATAAAAACGCTCGCCCCGATAGTCGGCGAAATCTGCCTGTGCGCAAATAAATACGCCGAATATCTGTCGGAATTGAAAGAAATGAAAAATGCGTACGATTTTTCCGACTTTATGCACATGGCGCTTAAAATATTAATAAAAAAAGACGGTCAGCCGACCGAACTTGCAAAAACAATTTCGAAAACATACAGAGAGATTTTAATAGACGAGTACCAGGACACGAACGACGCTCAGGACATGCTGTTCTCCGCCGTATCAAGGGACGGAAAAAATCTGTTCACCGTCGGCGACGTAAAGCAGAGCATATATTCGTTCAGAATGGCAAGACCCGATATCTTCACGGCAAAATCCGACTCATATCCGCCGTACGACAAAACGGCGAACCCGTCGAAAATCATTCTGTCTAAAAACTTCCGCTCGAGAAAAGGCGTGCTCGAGACGGTCAATTATTTATTCGAATACACGATGACGAAAACATTCGCCGGTATCGACTATAATTCGGACGAGAAACTTTACTACGGCGGACTTTATAACGATGATAAGGAAATACCGCTGGAAATGCATTTTATTCCCGACTCGTCGGCAGACCACGAACGCGACGCAAAATATATAGGAAAAATCATAAAATCAATGCTCGCCGAAGGCGTTACGGTAAAGGACGGCGGAACGTACAGAAAATGCTCTCCCCGCGACTTCTGCATTCTGTTAAGAAGCACAAAAACAAAAGCCGAAATATATGCAAAAGCACTGAACGACATGGGCATAGGCGCGTACGCGGAAAAACGCAGAAGCCTTTTCGACACGCCGGAAATCAACATGTTTATGTCGCTTATAAAGGCGGTGGACAACCCGTCCGACGACGTATCGGTGCTGTCGCTCATGTACTCGCCGGTGTACGGTTTCACACCCGACGAACTGGCGGAAATAAGGAGCTCGCACACACGCGAGACGCTTTATAACGCCGTCAGAATCGGCGCGGACAACGGACTTGAAAAATGCGCGCGTTTCATAAACGACATGCAGAAATTCCGCGAACTGTCAAGCGTTATGGGAGTCGGAGAATACATCTCTGCCCTGCTCGAGGAGACGTCATTTGCCTCTATAGTTTCGGCAATGGAACACGGAGACGGAAGGCGCACGAATTTATACATGCTTTCGTCTCTTGCCTCGCAGTACGAGGAAAATACGGCAGGCGGAGTCGGCGGATTCATTTCATATATTAATAAAAGCATAAAAAACGGCGCGCAGATTCCCGCGGGAGGCGATGTTTCCGCGTCTGCGGACGTTGTCAGGATTATGAGTATTCACAAGTCAAAGGGACTCGAATTTCCGTTTGTAATTCTCGCCGACTGCTCGTCGAGATTCAACGATACCGACCTTAACAAAAGCATGATTCTCGACTCGAAAACGGGTATCGGAATGAAGATATACGACCCCGATAATTTCATAAAATACGACACCTTAAGCCTCTCGGCGGCGCGGATAGGCGCTAAGAAAAGCATGCGCGCCGAGGAACTGAGGATTCTGTACGTCGCGTTGACCAGAGCGCGTGAAAAAATCATAACCGTCGCCCGCGTAAGCGATATTACGGACAAAATCAACTCCGCACTGCTGACGGCGGGCGCGGACAGACTCGGATATTTCGAGGCGATGAATGCGTCAAGCTTTCTCGACTGGATGCTGAGCGCGTACGTCAGGCATCCCGATTCTATATTAATAAGAAAAGACTGCGCGTTCGACGACATCGCGGGCAGAGACGGTGATTTTTCAATTAAATTCGTAACTGCCGACAGTTCGGATGATTCAGATTCCAACGGGGAATTGTCCGATGCAAAACCCGACGAGAATGTTATTAAAGAACTCGAAAAACGCTGTTCTTTCGTCTATCCGCAGCCCGCGTTCGGCTCGATTCCGCTCAAGCGCACGGCTTCCGAATTCGAAAAAAACAAATTCACGCCCGAATTTTTCGCAAAAAGCCGTCCCGCATTTCTATCGGGCAAAAACATGACCCCCGGCGAACGGGGCACGGCAAATCACCTGTTTTTGCAGTCGTGCGATTTTGACAAAGCGTTAAACGACTTCGAAAAGGAAAAACACCGTCTTATCTCTTCGGGAATTCTTAATGAAAAACAGGGCGGTGCGCTGCTCGAAAATAAGATAAAGGACTTTTTAAAAAGCGAGCTTTGCACGAGAATGAAAAACGCCGAAAAGCTATATAGGGAAAAGCAGTTCGCCGTGTTTCTGCCCGCATATATGTTTGACGAAACTTTGCCCGATTACGCGAAAAACGAGCCTGTTTTCGTGCAGGGAATGGCGGACGCGGTGTTCGTCGAAAACGGCAGAGCGTACGTCGTCGACTACAAAACGGACAGGGTGAACAACCCTGCGGAGCTTGTCGAAAGATATAAAAAACAGATGGAAATTTATATACTTGCGATGAGACAGACGCTCAGACTCGACGCCGACACGGCGTATATATACTCGCTGGAAAAAGAAGAAACGATAATTTACCGCGTTGAAGCGTAAACATTCTTTATGTAGGGGAAGACATAGCGGGCTGTAAACAGCCCGAGTGAAAAGGTAAAAGTGAAAAGTGAAGATGTGTATGCAAATCTCATGTTAACTTCTTACTTCTTCACTATTACTTCTTACTTCAATAACGTCTTCCCCTACATATTTTGTTTATGCATTATATAACATCCCCGTTTAGTTTCATTTTAGGTTCGCATTATATTATATATACGGTGATAATATGAAAATTCTCATAGCAGAGGACGAAATTGACCTCGCCGAAGCATTACAGGTATTTTTCGAAAAAAATCAATTTACCGCGGACGTTGTTCACGACGGCGAGGACGCATACGACTACGCGTTAAACGGCAATTACGACGCGGTCATTCTCGACGTTATGATGCCCAGGCGCGACGGAATCGAGGCTTTAAAAATGCTCCGTGCGAGCGGGGTCAATGTCCCCGTCATGATGCTGACTGCAAAAACGCAGAAGGACGACCGCATAACAGGATTCGACGCGGGGGCGGACGACTATCTGCCAAAGCCCTTTGCGCCCGACGAGCTTCTGTGCAGAGTCCGCGCCATGCTCCGCCGTTCGGGCGATTACAAGCCAACCGTTATGAAATATTCCGACTTAACGCTCGACCCGTCAAACTCCGTTTTGTCTTCGGTAAACGGAAACGTCCGTCTGAGTGCGACGGAATATAAGGTTATCGAGCTGTTTATGCGTTCGCCCAACGTCGTTTTTTCGGCCGACACAATAATGGAACGCGTGTGGGGCTGGGACAGCGATGCGGAAATCAACGTCGTATGGGTTCACATTTCGAATTTAAGAAAGAAATTAAAATCCGTCGGTTCCTCGGTTACAATCAAGGCAAGCCGGGGACTCGGATATATTATGGAGGCGGGCGATGGTCAATAAATTAAAAAAGAAATTCATTAAAATCGCAATGATATCCGTAACCGCCGTCCTGATTATTTTCGGAACGATAATAAATATTGCAAATTTTGCGTTCGTCGACTCGAAACTCGAGAACATGTTAAACGTTATAAGCGACAATAAAGGACGAATTCCCGAAAACATAGGCGGCAAAAACCGTCCCGAAAAAACGGATGAGCCGACCGCGCCCGACGGACAGACTCCGCCCGGAGAAAAAACGGGGAATTCTTCGCCCATGGGCGGGTTCTCGAGAGAATCGGCGTATTCGACAAGATATTTCGTGCTGTTCTATTCGTCTGACGGAACGCTTGACAAGTCGGAGCTTGAAAATATAGCCTCAGTAAGAGAATCCGATGCCGGAGCATACATAAAAACCGTGTTGTCAAAAAAATCAAATTCGGGATATACGAACGGTTTTAAGTACAAAATCACCGAAACACAGCCCGATAAACGCATGGCGGTATTTCTTGACTGCTCGGACGAATTAAGCTCGTTAAAATCAATCGCACTGCTGTCCGTCGTCTCGACCGCGGTGTGCATAGCCGGCGTGTATATCGCCGTCAAAATCTTCGCCGGCCGCGCCGTCGACCCGGTAGTTCAGAGCACATTAAGACAAAAACAGTTCATAACCGACGCGTCGCATGAGCTTAAAACCCCGATAACGGTTATCGGCACGAGTCTGAAAGTTCTCGAAATGGAGACGGGCAAACAGAAATGGATAGACAAGGCATTACTGCAAACCGAAAAGCTCACGCGCCTCGTAAATTCGCTCGTTTCGCTCGCACGGACGGATGAAGAGTCGTCGAATATTCAAAAAAGAGACTTCGACATAAGCGCGGCCGTCACCGAGACCGCGGAGTCGTTCAGGGACTTCGCAAAGTCGAACGGACACGACCTCATTATAACTAATGAGGAGGGTATAATTTATAACGGCGACGAGTACGCATGCCGTCAGCTGATATCAATTCTGCTCGACAATGCAGTCAAATATTCGCTCCCATCTTCGCAAATAAAGCTCTCGCTAAAAAAGACGAGAAAAGGCGTGGAGATAAAGCAGTCAAACGAATGTGAAAAAATCGACGAAAAAGAACTCGGCAAGCTGTTCGACAGATTTTACAGAGTCGATAAGTCGCGCTCATCCTCAGGCGGGTTCGGCATAGGACTGTCGATGGCAAAATCCGTAGTGCTCGCGCACTCTGGTTCGATAAAAGCGACGGCACCGAGCGAAAATAAAATTGAATTCACTGTGATTTTAAAATAAAAACAAAGCCGTAAATTTCGGAACAAAATCCGATTTACGGCTTTTAATTTTTTGTCGTTTTAAGATTATTTATGCAAAGTATTTACATAAAAACAAAAAGTATGATAAAATAAACAAGTCCGCAGAATATCTGCGGATCTGGGAGTTATCTATAAACGGTAGGCGGTTTGCCCTTTTTTCATCTTTTTCAGAAAGAGGGCGTTCGCCCTCTTTTCACAAGGAAAGGAGGGTGAAAGATATGACTGAAATAATCGTGTTTTTAGTAATGCTTTGGCTTATACTTATCATGCTTTATTTGATCATAAAAAAATAACCGCCCATTTCACAGCCGGCGGTTATTTTAAATTACCGTAAGGGCTGACCGTCTATCGGATAGCTCCCTGTACTTATATTATATATGCGGATAAACAATTTGTCAACACCCGCAAA
>DJEG01000120.1 GCA_002431305.1 Ruminococcaceae bacterium UBA5904
TATTTTGTAACTATTTATCTTTTTCCTTGCAATAGGCTGCCTTTTTATGTATAATTGAAAAGAATTATATTTTTTGAAAGGAAAGAATAGGATGAAATCAGAAGAATCTATGCCCAATTACCGCCCTAAGGTAAGAGAGTATACGAACTACGCGATTAAAAGCGTAAAGAACGTCTGCAAAACCTACGGTCCCAGACCCGTCGGCAGCGAGGCGGAGAAACAGGCACAGGAATACATGGTCAAGGACCTCGAAACCTGCTGCGACGAGGTTAGGAGAGAGGAATATAAATGCTCCGACAAGGCGTTTATGTCGTGGGTTCCCATCGGAGCCGTTCTTATAATTTTAAGCACTCTCGCGTTCACGTTCGGCGCCCCCGTACTTTCGATAGTATTCAACGTCCTCGCGATCTTCTTTATCGTTACCGAATTCATTTTCTATATTCCCGTACTCGACGTATTTTTCCCGAAAAAGACCTCCGGCAATGTCGTCGGCGTAAGAAAGCCGACCGGCGAGGTTAAGAGAAGAATTATCGTTTCGGGTCATACCGATTCGGCATTCGAATGGACTTATACCTACCACGGAGGCAGACCCGCGGTTATGACGATAATCATTACGGCTATCGTTGATATTCTGTTAGGTCTCGTTTCCGGCATCGTTTCCACAGTTATGAACGGCGCGTTCTGTTCAATCGTTTGGACTGACGATATCGCTGTCGGATTTAAAGTCGTCGCAGTCGTTACATACGTATGCCTCCCCGTTATCGGCGCGGCTATCGGATTCTGCAACTATAAGCGTCCCGTTCCCGGAGCAAACGACAACCTTACCGGTACGTTCATCTCCTGCGCTGTTGCTAAATTCATGGCGGCTAACAACTTCCGTTTTGAAAACACAGAGGTTATGGTACTTTGCGTCGGCGGCGAGGAAGCCGGACTCAGAGGTTCCTCCGCATTTGCAAAGGCTCACCCCGAACTCCTCAACGACGGAGTTGAAACTATTTTCATCGGTCTTGACACCATATGCGAACTTAAGTATGCAAAGATTTACGATAAGGACATGACCGGTATGGTCAAGAACTCGCCCGAGGTTGCACGCCTTATTCAGAAAGCAGCAAAGCAGGCATGCGATATCGATATTCCGATAGGAACCATTGAACTCGGAGCCACCGACGCGGCGGCTATGTCGAGAGCGGGATTCAAGGCTTCGTCCATGGTAATGATGGATCCCTCCCCTGCGAGATATTACCACACCCGTCTTGACACTCCCGAAATTTTAAGCCCCAAGGCTATCGAAACGGGACTTCTCACCGTACTCGAAGCGGCGTTTATATTTGACGAAAAAGGTCTCGAATGATAATTAAAAACACAGAATCCCCGTTTTATGCGGGGATTTCTTCTTGCACGGCTTATAATTATGTTGTAAAATACTATTATAAAAATCGAATCGGAGGTATGCGCAATGCGCCGTATTGACCTTAATAATAAAACAGTTCTCGTCACGGGAGCGGCGGGATTTATCGGAGCAAATTTATGTATGAAACTGCTGACCGATTTTGACTCAATCCGCGTCGTCGGACTCGACAATGTAAACGACTACTACGATGTAAAGCTCAAAGAATACAGATTATCTCTTCTTTCGAAATTCGATAACTTTATATTTATAAAGGGCGACATCAGCAATAAGGAGACTGTGGAAAACATATTCGACGAGTACAGACCGTCCGTTACTGTAAACCTCGCGGCGCAGGCGGGCGTGCGTTATTCCATAACGAATCCCGACGCGTACATTTCGAGCAATCTCGTAGGCTTTTTCAACATTCTCGAAGCGTGTCGAAACTACCCGACGGAACATCTTGTTTACGCTTCAAGCTCTTCCGTTTACGGTTCGAATAAAAAAGTGCCGTACTCCGTCGACGATAAGGTTGACAACCCCGTTTCACTCTACGCCGCCACGAAAAAATCGAACGAGCTTATGGCTCATGCGTATTCGAAGTTATACGATATTCCCTGCACGGGACTTAGATTTTTCACGGTTTACGGTCCCGCCGGCAGACCCGATATGGCATACTTCGGATTTACAAATAAGCTGATAAACGGCGAGACTGTTAAAATATTCAACTATGGCAACTGCAAACGTGATTTTACCTATGTCGACGATATCGTCGAGGGCGTTCAGCGCGTTATGCAGGGCGCGCCCGACAAACAGACGGGCGACGACGGACTGCCGGTTCCCCCCTGCGCTGTTTATAATATCGGAAACTCGAGCCCTGAAAATCTGCTTACTTTTGTAGAAATTTTACAGCAGGAGCTTGTCAGAGCAGGAGTCCTTCCCGAGGATTACGACTTTGAATCACACAAGGAGCTCGTCCCCATGCAGCCGGGCGACGTTCCCGTAACGTACGCCGACGTTTCCGCGCTCGAACGCGATTATAACTTTAAGCCCTCTACCGATTTGAGAACGGGACTTCGCCGATTCGCAAAATGGTATAAAGAATTCTATTTGGAATAAAATCAAGACGGAATCGAAAATAATTCGGTTCCGTCCTTCTTTTATTTAATTATATCCGCATACTTAATCCTGATAACCTTTTCAACGTCTTTCGGAGAAACTTCGACCTGATAGCCTATCTTGCCC
>DJEG01000029.1 GCA_002431305.1 Ruminococcaceae bacterium UBA5904
TGCGATATGTACCTGTCGCTGTGCGGATTTTTAGAAGAAAACGGGATGAAACAGTACGAAATCTCGAATTTTTCCTATGAATCGTACGAAAGCCGTCATAACTTAAAATACTGGTTTGATGAAGAGTATCTCGGCATAGGTCCCGCGGCGCACTCGTTTATAGGAAACAGCCGTTTTTATTATGAACGCGATATCGATTCGTTTATAAAAGGCGAAAAGGCGAAATTCGAATCGTACGGCGGGGATTTTAACGAATTTGTAATGTTAAGATTAAGACTTTCCGACGGATTAAAAGAGGCGGACGTTAAAAATCGTTTCGGATTCGAAATTCCAGAAGAAATGCGCCGAAAATGCTCAAAATTCGAAAAAGCGGGTCTTCTTATTTCGGATGAAAACGGAATAAGACTTACGAAAAACGGATTTTTACTTTCAAATTCTATAATAGCTTGTATAACAGCACCACTTACAGACACTTGACAAATTTATAAAGGTATAATAATATTATTATAATATAAGAGGAAGCGCAGAAGCCGTCTGCGTTTTCGGGAGGTTTAACAATGAACAATCAGGATAAGACAATGGAAAAAATCGTCGCTCTCTGCAAGGGCAGGGGCTTTATATTCCCCGGCAGCGATATCTACGGAGGTCTTGCGAATACGTGGGACTACGGCCCTCTCGGAGCGAGACTTAAAAATAACGTAAAAGATACGTGGAGAAAGAGATTTATTCAGGAACGCAGAAACAGCTACGAGGTTGACGCCGATATCCTCATGCATCCCCGCGTTTGGGAGGCAAGCGGACATGTAGCGAGCTTTTCCGACCCGCTTCTTGACTGCAAGGAGTGCAAAATGCGTCACAGAGCAGATAATCTTATAGACGATTTCGACCCGAACGCGCATGCCGACGGTATGACGAAGGAGGAGATGTTCCAGTACATAAAGGATCATCACATCCCCTGCCCCAACTGCGGTAAGCACAACTTCACCGATATACGCGAATTCAACCTCATGTTCCAGACGTACAGAGGCGTTACGAACGACTCCAAGAGCATTATTTATCTTCGTCCCGAGAACGCGCAGGGTGAGTACGTTAACTATCAGAACGTTCAGCGCAGTATGAGAGCTAAGCTTCCGTTCAGCATCGGTCAGATAGGCAAGGCTTTCAGAAACGAGATTACCCCCGGCAACTTCACGTTCAGAACGATTGAGTTTGAGCAGATGGAGTTTCAGACTTTCTGCAAAGAGGGTACTGACGCGGAGCTTTACGAGTATTTTAAAAAATACGGATTCAAATATTATACCGACCTCGGCATTCCCGCGGAGCATTTGAGATATCACGACCACGAAAAACTCGCGCATTACGCTAAGGCCGCTTGTGATATCGAGTTCCTTTTCCCGTTCGGATGGGGCGAAATCAACGGAACTCACAACAGAACGAATTTCGACCTTACGAGACATCAGGAGTATTCGGGACAGAAACTCGAATACCTCGACCCCGAGACTAACGAGAGATATATTCCGTTCATAATCGAGTCGACGTACGGTCTTGACAGAACGGTTCTCGCGCTTTTATGCGAGGCTTACGACGAGGAGGTTCTCGACGCGGAGAAAAACGACGTTCGTACCGTTCTTCATCTCTCGCCTGCGATCGCTCCCTACAAAGCCGCCGTTCTCCCGCTTTCAAAGAAACTTTCGCCCAAGGCGCTCGAAGTTTACGATATGTTATGCAAGAACTTCATGACGGATTTTGACGAAACCGGTTCTATCGGTAAGAGATACCGCCGTGAGGACGAGATCGGTACGCCTTTCTGCATTACTTACGATTTCGATTCCGAGACCGACGGATGCGTCACAGTGCGCGACCGCGACTCTATGGAACAGGTAAGACTTCCCATAGGCGAGCTTGTTTCCTATATTGAGGATAAAATTAAATTCTAAAAGGCAAAAAAAGCCCTTGACTCGTTTAAACAACAGCCGAGGGCTTTTGTAATATACATATGTCAATTAAATATCATTTGTAAATTTAATAAACAGACGAATGATATTTAACATTTAGTTTAAAAAACGGGTTTATTATATCTGCGTTAATGGAATATATATTTAAAGATTTTACAGCTAAGGAGTTGACTGACAGTGATAAATAAACTTGCCCAGTGGATCGCGGGACACCCCAAGCTGATAATGATTATTGCGTTTATACTCGTTATCCCGTCCGCCATAGGCTATTTTGCAACGTATGTTAACTATGATATCCTGTCGTATCTGCCGGACGATCTCGAATCCGTACAGGGCGAGACCGTGCTCGACGAGACGTTTCACAGCGCGTCCATGTCGATAGTCGTCATGAAGGACATGGCGTGGGACGACATGAAGGAAACAGAGGAAAAGGTTTCGCAGATAGACGGCGTTGCCGACGTTATGTGGCTCGGAAGCGTTCTCGACGCGCCTATTCCCGAGGAGATTATGCCTGATGTTCTTTCGAGCATGCTTTACTCAAAGGACGGTAAAAGCACGCTGATGATTATAAGATATAACGGAGCCAGCGCGTCAAAGGAAACTTTGAACACGGTCAAACAGATTAAATCCGTTATTTCAAAGCAGTGCATGATGAGCGGTATGTCCGCGATATTTGAAGAATCGGGAGAGCTTGCGAATAAACAGGCTCCCGTATACGTAGCCGTCGCGGTTATTCTGTCGCTGTGCGCACTGATGTTTACAATGGAGAGCTTCGCTCTGCCGTTCGTACTGCTCACGGCTCTCGGTCTTGCCGTTATTTACAATATGGGTTCGAATATAATATTCGGTCAGATATCGTATATAACGCAGTGTATCGCGGCTATTCTTCAGCTGGGCGTTACGATGGACTACTCCGTATTTTTAATGGACAGATATACCGAGGAGCGTATGAAAACGCCGAGAGACCATAAGAACGCCATGGCTCACGCTATTGCGAGTACGTTCGTATCTCTTGCTGGTAGTTCGCTTACGACGGTGTTCGGTTTCGTTGCTCTGTGCTTCATGAAGCTGACGCTCGGACTTGATATCGGTCTTGTTATGGCTAAGGGCGTTGTACTGGGAATTGTAACGGTCGTAGTTGTTCTTCCCGCGCTTCTTCTCACATTCGAAAAACAGATTTATTCTTCTACTCATAAGAGTCTCATACCGAGCTTTAGACCGATTAATAAATTCACAACAAAGCACAGCAAGGTTTTTGCGATTATATTTGTTATTCTCATTATCCCCGCTTATATCGGAAACCACAACGTTCCTAAATATTATAACGTTATGAAGTCGATGCCCGACGATATGGATTCGATAGTCGCGCTCAATACTCTTAAAGAGGAATTCGGCATGACAACGACCCACTTCCTTATAATCGACGACTCGGTTGCAGGCGATAACGTCAACGAAATGCTTAAGGAGATTGAAAATGTTGACGGCGTAACAAGCGTACTGGGTATGAATTCGATAGTAGGTTCCGGTATTCCGTCTACAATACTTCCCGACTCCGTAAAGTCGATACTGGCTACGGGCGGTAAGCAGATGATAATGATAAACACGAGCTATGAATCCGCGACCGACCCGATAAACGCGCAGATTGACGAAATAACAAAAATAGCAAAAAGCTATGACAGTTCTTCGCTCCTGACTGGTGAGGGCGTTATGACGAAGGATTTGATAGATGTTACAAACGTTGATTTCGTCGTAACGAATATCATCTCAATTGCGGCAATATTCGCGGTTATTGCTGTATGCTTAAAATCCGTTTCTCTGCCCGTTATCCTTGTTGTCTCAATCGAGCTTGCAATTATGCTGAATATGTCGATTTCGACTTTGATGAATTCGGAAATTCCGTTTATCGCGCCCACTGTCGTAAGCTGTGTTCAGCTCGGCGCAACGGTCGACTATGCTATACTTCTTACAACGAGGTATAAAGAGGAATTAAGCCACACTCCGGACAGGGTCACTGCAATGAAAAAAGCGGCGAATACCGCGGACAGGTCTATATTCCAGAGTGCGCTCGTATTCTTCTGCGCGACATTCGGCGTTTACCTTTTGAGTGATATCGATATAGTAAAACAGATATGCGCCCTGCTTGCAAGAGGTTCGATAGTCAGTGCACTTGTAATTATTGTATTCCTGCCGTCTCTTCTTATAGTTTCCGATAAAGTTATCGAAAAGACGACAGCAGGCTGGAAACGAAACAAGGGAAGCGTTCCGCTCGTAGTAGAGGGACCCGAGGGTGAGACCATTGACCTCGCCGCGGACGAGATAAAGGTTTTGAGAAATCCTTACGTTCAGAAAGAAAAACAGAAACAGTTAAGAGCCGAGAGACGTGCCGAGCGTAAAGCAAAACATGCAGAGAGGCTCAAAAACAGGGATTTGCAAAAATCACAGAAAAAAGACGATAAACAGAAGAACAGCAAACAAACGAAAAAGGCGGAAAAGGAGAGAAAGAAATGATTAAGAAGAAACTCGCTTCAATAGTTTCCGTATTTACAACAGCCGCAATCGTGATGACGGGATTCACCTCCTGTTCGTCATCAAAAACAGACGACGAGCCTACTACGGAATATACAAACCCCGTTTATACGCAGACGACAGACAAGGTTAAAAAATCGGAGACTGTCTACGCTAATCTCAATCCCGACGGTTCGCCGAGATACATTACGGTAACGGATCATCTTCATACCGAACTTTCGGGCGTAAAGGTACTCGATTCAACCGATCTTAAAGACGTTAAGGACTCAAAGGGGCACAACACACCCGTTTCCGAGGATGGAAAAATGTACTGGAACATATCCTCGACCGACCTTTACTATAACGGCACGTCGGATAAGCAGATGCCCGTCACCGCAAATATTAAGTATTATCTTAACGAGACTGAGGTTTCTCCTAAAGATTTAGCCGGTAAGTCCGGTAAATTCAAAATGGAGATAAAACTTACGAATAATATAAGCGAAGAAGTCGAAATAAACGGCAAGAAAATTACGATTTATAATCCCGTAGTCGTTGCGGGCGGAATGATTCTTGATTACGGCGTATATTCGAACATAAAGGTCTCGACGGGAATGTCTCTCGGAACCGGAAGCAACGAAATTGTCGGATTCGTCGGCGCGCCCGGACTCAATCAGAGTCTCGGCATAGACACGGACAACGAACAGTTTAAGGACCTTGTTTTTCCCGATACGTTCACTCTCACTGCCGACGTTACGAATTTCGAGAGCGGAGACATGTACCTTGTAACCCTCCCCGTATGCGCTATGGATCTTGACGTTAACCTCCCCGAATCGCTTGACGACGTAAAGGATGTATTGAATCAGGTGAACGCGCTTAAAGCTACCGTCGCGCAGGTCGACCCCAACAACGTTATTCAGAAATTCCTTGAAAACCAAAATGCATTTTCGGAGCTTACCGACACGATTAAGAGTGCGTCTAAACTTTATAACGACAATAAGGCGTTGTTCGACGTAATGGGAAGTACGCTTACGTCCGAGGATATCGAAACGCTTAAAAAATTCCTCGAAACCGTACAGTCGAGCGACATTGAGAGCGTTATTTCGACGGTTTCCAATGTACCGCTTCTTAAGAATCTTCTCTCGTCGCTTTCGAGCATTTCCGAAGGGATGGAAGAGGTTTCCCCGATACTCGAAAAATTGCAGAAGGCTCTCGATGATCCCGAGGTTGCAAAGGCTCTCGAAAATCTGCCTCAGACTATGCAGGAACTCGAAAAACTTTCTAAGTTCTTAGACGATAACGAGGAGCTTATAGACGTTTTAACGAAGCTCATGTCAACATCGACAATGACAGACCTTACGAACGCTCTTAATACTCTCGCGCAGTCGAGTTCAAGCGACAGTATAACGCTTGCTTCCTCTGATGACGAACTTATCGCAAGAACGGCAAAGTGGGTTCAGCTCGGACAGAAGAACAGAATCTATACCTCCGCGCCTGACTACATGGAGACGAACCTCATGTTCATCTGCAAGGTCGACCCGATAAGCATTCCAAAGGCGGAAACAACGTCCGAAAAGGCGGAGTAAAATGATGCAATAAATAAACGGTGTTCTCCCGAAATTCGGGCGGACGCCGTTTTTTGTTTGCAGTATTAATTTATTTATCTTTCAGAAAATCCTCAACCTCGCCGAGGGTCGGAATTGACGGGGAACGCTTCCTGTCAGCATTTCGTCGAGTGAAACGCCGAAATATTCCGAGAGCGTTATGAGATTTTCTATTGTGGGTTTTGATTTATCGCTCTCCCATTTCTGAACGGACTGGTTTGAAACACCGCATTTTTTTGCCGCGGCTTCCTGTGTAAGTCCCGCTTTTGTCCTTAGTAAATATATACGGTTTGCAAGAGTCATGATATTGGTTCCTTTACTTATTATTTTGATTTTATTATAATAAATAAACCGATAATACGCAACTAACCGGCAGTTGAAATTAAATCAACCGCCGGTTGTTAAAATAAACTGTTTAGTTTTACGCCATGAGATTTCTGATAATCTCCATGCACTCCTGCTTATTCATAATCTTGGGAACGGGATAAAGCGGGTTACCCTCTTTAAGCGCTCTCTCGGCAAGAAGCGGAATATCCTCAGCCTTAATCTGCTCGAACTTGGTCGGGATGTTCATATCCTTGTTCATCTGCTTGATAGCTTCGATGAAAATGTGAGCCTTTTCAGCGTCTGACTTGCCCGAAACGTCGAGTCCTGCGGCTACTGCGAGTTCGCCGAGTCTCTTATGTGCGCTCGAACCGTAATACTCGAGAATGTAGGGGAGAATTACAGCGTTTGCAAGACCGTGGGGAATGCCGTACATACCGCCTAAGTTATGCGCGATTGCATGAACGTAACCTACGTATGCTCTCGTGAACGCAATACCTGCAAGGTATGAACCCTCGAGCATGTTCGCTCTTGCCTCGAGATCCTTGCCGTTCTTATATGCCTCTTCAAGGTTTGCGAATATAAGTTTTGTGGCTTTAAGAGCCGCCGCCTCGGTATCCTTAGTGTTGGACTGACCGATATAAGCCTCTACCGCGTGGGTAAGAGCGTCCATACCGGTTGTGGAGGTGATGTGCGGGGGAAGTCCTACCGTAAGCTCGGGGTCGAGAACCGCATACTTCGGGCGGAGTCTCGGGTCGTTGATTGCGTTTTTCTCATGAGTTTTGGGGTTGGAGATAACCGCCGCGATTGTGGTCTCAGAACCGGTGCCCGCAGTGGTGGGAACTGCAAAGAGGGTGGGAATGGGCTTTAAAACCTTAAGCTGACCTCTGAGCTGAGGAACCTGTTTGTCGGGACGTGCGATTCTCGCGCCGGCACCCTTGGCGCAGTCCATGGGTGAACCGCCGCCGAAGGCGATGATAGCCTGACATTCGTTTCCGAGATAGAGTGCTCTTGCGTCCTCAACGTTGTCGATTGTGGGGTTGGGATGAACGTCGTCGTAAACGACATAATCAATGTTCTCAGCCTTAAGAGCGTCAAACATTCCGTCCAAAAGGTGAAGACCCATAAGTCCCTTATCTGTTACGACAAGAACTTTGTTTATACCCTTTGATTTAATGAGCTTGGGAAGCTGTTTTACGCATCCAGCGCCTTTTAAAAGCTGGGGCTCGGTCCAGTCGAGGACGTTAACCGCCGCTCTCATGACAGCCTGATAAGCTCTGCAATATTTTTCATAAACAGTTGACATTTATAAAACCTCCTGTGTTTGTATAGCAAAAGAGAGTCGAACCCCATAAGCCCAAAACGCACCGTCTCGCGCCTCTGAGAACGGTTTTTTCCTTGAAATACGTCAGT
>DJEG01000050.1:0-3594 GCA_002431305.1 Ruminococcaceae bacterium UBA5904
GGCGACGTTGTCGTTATACGTTACGAAGGCCCCGCGGGAGGTCCCGGCATGAGAGAAATGCTCTCCCCCACATCCGCGATCGCGGGCATGGGACTCGATAAGGACGTAGCGTTAATCACCGACGGCAGATTTTCGGGAGCGACGAGAGGCGCGGCGATAGGTCACGTTTCGCCCGAAGCCGTAAGCGGAGGACTCATAGCCTACGTTAAAGACGGCGACTCAATCTCGATCGACATTCCGAATTATTCGATAAAACTCAACGTTTCCGACGAGGAAATCGAGAGAAGAAAACAGTCTGTCGTTATTAAGAAAAAGACAAACATCAAGGGATGTCTTGCCCGCTATGCGTCAATGGTAAGCTCCGCCGATAAAGGCGCGATAATAAACAAGAGATAATATCATGAATAAACAGGAATTGGACTTATTATTATGTTCGCTCTCGGCAGTCAGCGTATTCCGCACAATTACCGATAAACCCGCGATAAAAACGCTGTGCGAATTTCTGTCGCATGACGACAACGATAAATTCGGAAAAATGAAGCTGTACGGCGAGTTTGTAAATTCGCTGTCGCAGTACGGTTTTTCATTTTCGGATTTTCTTAAAAAGGCGGTATACGAGGACGAGAACGAATACGTAATAAGAACGGCGAATTCGAAAAAAATTCCGCCGTGTCTTGAAAACAACGCGAAAAGAGAGCTTGACATTTTTTCGTCTCTTACTTCTCTTACGCCTGAAATTCTCTGCTCTTTCGCTCCGGACGGCGTTTATATTCCGTCGTTTATCAACGAAAAAACGGATTTTAACGCGCAGTATGAATTAAGACTTAAAAACATTTCGAGTTACGGTTACGGCGTTTTCTCGTCAGCCGTAATGTTCAGAGTCGAAAACAACGAAATAATCCCCGTTCACTCGGCGGATTCGATAGATGAGAGCGTTTTTGTAGGCTATGAGAAAGAGCGAAAGAAAGTCTACGACAACACAGAAGCTCTCATCGAGGGCAGACCCGCCGCCAACACACTCCTGTTCGGCGACGCGGGAACGGGAAAATCCTCTACCGTCAAGGCATGCGTAAATCATTTTGCCCCCAGGGGATTAAGACTTATAGAATTAAGAAAAGACCAGCTTTTCTCACTATCGAAAATAATGGATTCCATAGCGGAAAATCCGCTTAAATTCATAATATTTATAGACGATCTGTCGTTTAATAAAAACGACGACTGCTTCTCGATGCTCAAAGCCGCCTTAGAGGGTTCGGCAAGCGCAAAGGCGGACAACGCCGTCATTTACGCGACGAGCAACAGACGGCATATCGTCAAGGAAAACTTCTCAGACAGAGAGGACGACAACGACATACATCATTCCGATACCGTTCAGGAGCTTATGTCGCTGTCCGACAGATTCGGACTTACGGTCTATTTTTCAAGGCCGAACAAGGCTCTCTACCTTGATATAATTCACGCTCTCGCAATAAGACACGGCATCACGCCCGACGCGGAGCTTGACAGAAAGGCAGAAAATTTTGCCCTCGCAAAGGGCAGCCGTTCGCCGAGAGCGGCGGAACAGTTTATAAACAGCGTAATATAACCCGGAGGTTAATATAATGGTAAACACATCGAAATATGTTCGTCAGTTTTATCCCGTAAAGAATCCGCAGAGAAAATGGGCGGAGAAAACATATATCGACCGTGCGCCGAAATGGTGTTCGGTTGATTTGAGAGACGGCAATCAGTCGCTTATCATTCCCATGAGCCTTGAAGAAAAGCTCGAATTCTTTAACCTCCTTGTAAAAGTCGGTTTTAAGGAAATCGAAGTAGGATTCCCCGCGGCTTCCGAGACTGAGTACGCATTTTTAAGAACCCTTATCGAAAAGGATATGATTCCCGACGACGTTACCGTTCAGGTTCTTACGCAGAGCCGTGAGCACATTATCAAAAAGACGTTCGCCGCACTCGAGGGATGCAAGAACGCGATAGTTCATCTTTACAATTCGACTTCGTTCGCTCAGAGACAGCAGGTTTTCAGAAAATCAAAAGAGGAAATAATTAAAATAGCGGTCGACGGCGCAAAGCTGTTCAAACAGATCGCAGACGAGGAGGGCGTAAACTACCGCTACGAGTATTCGCCTGAATCATTCACCGGCACGGAGCCCGAGTTCGCGCTCGAAATATGCAACGCGGTACTCGATATATGGAAGCCAACGCCGGACAAAAAAGTTGTAATCAATCTCCCCGTAACCGTCGAGCTTTCCACGCCGAACGTTTACGCGGATCAGATAGAATATATGTGCGATAACTTAAAATACCGCGACAGCGTAGAGGTTTCGCTCCACCCGCATAACGACAGAGGATGCGCGGTAGCCGATTCCGAACTGGGACTTCTCGCGGGCGCGGACAGAATCGAGGGTACGCTGTTCGGCAACGGCGAGCGCACCGGCAACGTCGACATCATCACTCTCGCGCTTAACATGTACGCGCAGGGCGTTGAACCCGGACTTGACTTTACGCACATGCCCGAAATCGTAAGCCTTTACGAGAGAGTTACGAGAATGTCGGTATACGACCGTCAGCCGTACGCGGGCAAGCTTGTTTTCGCCGCGTTCTCCGGTTCACACCAGGACGCTATCGCAAAGGGCATGAAGTGGCATGAGGAAAATAACGCCTCGACGTGGACGGTTCCCTATCTGCCCATCGACCCGGGCGATGTCGGCAGAGAGTACGAAACCGACGTTATCCGTATCAATTCGCAGTCGGGCAAGGGCGGTATCGGCTACATGCTCGAGCATAACTTCGGCTATCAGCTTCCCGTCAAGATGAAAGAGGACGTAGGATATACTATCAAGAATGTTTCCGACGTACGCCACGCGGAGCTTTCGCCCGACGAGGTATTCTCAATATTCACAAAGACATACGTAGACGTAAATTCGCCCGTCGAGCTTATAGATTATCACTTTAAACGCGGGGACGAGATCACCGCCGACGTTACCGTTAAGATTGACGGCGAGGAAAAGAAGATCTCGGCAAAGGGCAACGGCCGTCTCGACGCTGTAAGCAACGCGATAAAACAACAGCTCGGAATTTCGTACTCCGATCTTACCTACGAGGAGCACGCTCTTACAAAGGGTTCGACTTCTAAAGCTATTTCGTACGTAAGTATCGCCGACGAAAACGGACATCACGTATGGGGCGCGGGAATAAACGACGATATTATCGCTTCGTCAATACAGGCGCTGTTCTCTGCCGTCAACAGACTTAAATCAAAGTGAGGTAACGTAAAATGGGAATGACATTAACTCAAAAAATATTAGCCTCTCACGCGGGACTTGACTCGGTAAAGCCCGGTCAGCTCATAAACGCTAAGCTCGACCTTGTACTCGGCAACGACATCACCACCCCTGTTGCTATTAACGAGCTTAACAAGAACGATATTTCATCTGTATTCGATAAGGACAGAATCGCAATCGTCCTCGACCACTTTGTCCCCAATAAGGATATCAAGGCGGCGGAGCAGTCCAAGCAGTGCAGAGAATTTGCATGCTCGCACTGTATCAGCCACTTTTACGACGTGGGCAAAATGGGTATCGAACACGCGCTTCT
>DJEG01000050.1:3744-6572 GCA_002431305.1 Ruminococcaceae bacterium UBA5904
GGACAGGCATGGTTCAAAGTTCCGTCGGCTATTAAATTCGAACTTAAAAATTCGCTTAACAAGAATTGCTCGGGCAAGGACGTTATTCTTACAATAATCGGAATGATCGGCGTTGACGGCGCCCTTTATAAGTCGATGGAATTCACCGGCGAGGGTGTAAAGAGCCTTTCAATGGACGACAGGCTCTGCATATGCAACATGGCGATTGAAGCGGGTGCGAAAAACGGAATTTTCCCCGTGGATCAGACGACTCTTAACTATCTTAAAGACAGAAGCGAGAGACAGCCCGTTATATTTGAGGCGGACGCGGACGCGGAATATGAAAAGGTTATCGAAATTGACCTTAGCAAGATAGTTCCCACGGTAAGCTGTCCTCACCTGCCCGAAAACACACACCCCGCGAACGAGCTTGAGGATATCAAAATCGACCAGGTCGTTATCGGAAGCTGTACGAACGGCAGAATGGAGGACATGGAGACCGCTTACAGAATTTTAAAGGGTAAAAAGGTTGCGGACGGTGTACGCTGTATCATCATTCCCGCGACTATGAATATAATGAGGGAATGTTCCGAGCGCGGTTACATTACGGCGTTTATCGACGCGGGCGCGGTAGTTTCCACTCCGACATGCGGTCCGTGCTTAGGCGGATATATGGGTATACTCGCCAAGGGCGAACGCTGTATTTCAACAACGAACCGCAATTTCGTCGGCAGAATGGGTCACATCGAGAGCGAGGTTTACCTTGCCTCCCCCGCAGCGGCGGCAGCGAGCGCGCTTACAGGTCACATCACCTGCCCTAAGGAGGACTGAACATGAATACAAAAGGAAAAGTTTTCAAATACCCCGACAACGTCGACACGGACGTAATAATCCCCGCGCGTTATCTTAATACATCCGACGCAAAGGAACTTACAAAGCACTGCATGGAGGATATCGACCCCGAATTCATTAACAATGTAAAAAAAGGCGACGTTATGGCCGCGGGCTGGAACTTCGGATGCGGTTCGTCGAGAGAGCACGCCCCGTTAGTCATTAAAACGGCGGGAACGGGATGCGTTATAGCAAAGAGCTTTGCGCGTATATTCTACCGCAATTCTATTAATATAGGTCTCCCGATTCTCGAATGTCCCGAAGCAGCCGACGCAATTAACGCGGGCGACGAAGTCGAGGTTAATTTCGACACCGGCGTTATAACCGACATAACAACGTCCAAAACGTTTCAGGCTCAGCCGTTCCCCGAATTTATACAGAATATAATTTCAAAGGGCGGACTTTTAGCTTCGTTAAAGGAGGATAAATAATATGGAAAAGAATATTGTAGTTCTTCCCGGCGACGGAATAGGTCCCGAAATAGTCGCGCAGGCTGTCAAAGTTCTTGACAAAATCGCGGAAAAATACTCTCATAAATTTAACTATGAATACGTCGACATCGGAGGCTGTTCCATTGACAAATACGGCGTGCCGATTACCGACGAGAATATGGATAAATGCAAAAAATCAGACTCCGTGCTTCTCGGTGCGGTCGGAGGCCCCAAATGGGATTCATGCCCGGCTTCAATTCGACCCGAAAAGGCTCTGCTTGCCGTCAGAAAAGAACTGGGACTTTTCGCAAATTTAAGACCGACAAAGCTTTTCAAACAGCTTGCAAGCTCCTCGCCTCTTAAAGAGGAGATTGTCGGAGGCGGCATAGATTTGCTGATTGTCCGCGAGCTTACCGGCGGAGTTTACTTCGGCGAGCATAAGACCGAGGAAGTAAACGGCGAAAAACAGGCGGTCGACATCATGCCCTACTCGGAGCATGAGATCGAACGTATCGGCAGGGTCGCATTCGAAACGGCTATGAAGAGGAACAAACGCCTTGCCTCCGTTGACAAAGCAAACGTTCTCGACACGTCGAGACTCTGGAGAGCGACAATGCACAGATTAAGCGCAGAATACCCCGAGGTCGAGTTCTCCGATATTCTCGTCGATAACACGGCTATGCAGCTTATAAAAAATCCGTCGCAGTTCGACGTTCTCGTAACGGAAAATATGTTCGGCGACATTCTCTCGGACGAGGCTTCAATGCTCACAGGCTCTATCGGAATGATGCCGTCTGCGTCGCTTTCATCGTCGACTCTCGGCATGTACGAGCCGATCCACGGTTCCGCTCCCGACATCGCGGGACTTGATATTGCAAACCCCATAGGTACGGTTCTCTCCGCCGCCATGATGTTAAGATATTCGTTCTCAATGGCGAAAGAAGCCGACGATATCGAAAATGCGGTTGATAAGGTACTCGACATGGAGTACCGCACCGGCGATATCATGCAGGACGGCTGCGAAAAAGTCTCCTGCTCAAAAATGGGCGAGCTTATCGCGGAGAATATCTGATTATCTTTTTGACGTCTCCTTTTATTCGGTATAGATGCAAAGCAAAGCGACAACGGTAAAAACCGCTGTCGCTTTGCTTTTATAGATTTATTACCTGATAAAAATGTTTTATCGTTTAATTAATAATGAGCTAATCCGCAGTCGCAGACTTTTTTCATTCCGAAAATTCTCCAGAAAAATCTGAATAATTTATAGAATATCTTTGCAATACCGCCCTTGTGACAAATGCATTTGCAGTTTTTAACCTCGGGCATAACGTCACCGCAGGTATCGCATTTTCCGTCTTTGTCTGAATCGACATGACCGGTTTTATCACAGTCAGTATCAGGCTTTGTTTCCTCTCCGCAAATGTCACATATGCCGTCGTTGTCGTCGTCCTCGTGACCGAGTGCGGGGATTATCTCCTGTTTTACAATCGTTTCATTGCAGACTGAGCAGTGGGAACCCGCGGTAAG
>DJEG01000101.1:0-2755 GCA_002431305.1 Ruminococcaceae bacterium UBA5904
CAACAAGCAAAGAAGCGAGAAGCGTATTAAGATTCGCGGCAAAACTTCAAAATAAAATTTACGAATAAAATAGCAGACCGGGACTTGATTAAAAAAACAAGTCCCGGTTTTTTACATGATTAAAATAAAGTATTCGTCTTTTTTTAAGAAACTATTTGTAATAATCGAATTTTATTTTAAAATTATCTTTCCGGCAGTTGGGTCAGCGCTCTGAATTCGTACCCCTGTTCTCTTGCCTTATCGATTATTTCGGGCAGGGCGGCGGCGTTGTCGGGGGATATCGAGTGCAGTAAAATCACCGCGCCCGGGTGGAATCTCGCCGAAACAGTTTCGACCGCGTAGTCCTTGCCTTTCTGATTGTCAAGGTCCCAGTCGGAGTATGCAAGCGACCAAAATACAGACGTGTAGCCGAGCGAGGAAACGAGGTCGAGCGCGCAGTCGGAGTATTCGCCCTTTGGAAAACGGAAATAAAGCGCGCTGTAACCGAAATGCTCCCTTAAATAGTCGTCGAACGCCTTTATCTCGTCCTTCATTTTCGTACGAGAAATTTCGTCCATAGACGGGTGTGTGTTCGTATGATTGCCGACAATGTGTCCGTCGTTTATCGCGCGGGCGATAATGTCGGGATTCTGCTGAATTTCGTGAAGCGTGCAGAAGAAAGCGGCTGGGACATTCTTTTCCTTCAAAACGTCGAGAATTTTCATCGTGCAGCCGTTTTCGTAACCGCAGTCGAACGTCAGATACATAACCTTTCGCTTTGTAACAGTATCGAGCGTTACCGCGTCGAAATTTTTTTCGTCAAAATATTTCTGCGCGTTTTTCGATATGTCGTTCGCCTCGCCGTCCTTTGCGGCTCCGAATGAGTGACATATTTTTTCTGTCGAAAGTCCTCTCGAATTGTCGGGGTCGGAAACCGTGAAATTCCTTTTTTCCAGAGGCTTGAAACCCGTGAACGTCTCGTCGGTTCCCGTGTTTGCGCCCTTTACTACTTTTTCGTCCTTTTTCTGAGTTTGTGTTACGGACGTACGGTTATCCTTTTCGCCTGTAACTTTTTCATTTGCGCTTTTTTTATCGCACGACGCGAGAGAAAACAGAAGAAGTATAGAAAGCGTTAACGCGGTAATTTTTTTCATTTCGAGCCTCCGGGATTAATTTACTTAATTTTACATCATCGACGAAACGCCGTCAATTATATCGTTGATTTTTTTTACCGCTTTATCGGCGGTTTTCTTAACTTTTTTCTTTGTTGATGAAGAGCTTGAAGATGAAACCGCGGAGCCTATCATAGCCGCCGTACCGCCGACTGCCATTACCGCGCCGACGCCTTTCATAATGTTTTCGATTTTTTTAGTCATTATAATCATCCTTTCGTTTTTTTATTATTTTTCCGAACATGTGCGTAAATATACGGTTGTACTTGAAAAATAATAAAAAAAATGGTACTATATAAAATAAGTTATTTTAAGGAAGATGAATATGAAAAAACTGTATGATAAAATTATGCAATTAAAATTTATGCAGAAACTGATGGAAAAATCTTTTTTTCAGAAAGTTTTGAGTTATGAATTCATTATTTACGTTGTTTTCGGCGTGCTTACGACCCTCGTAAATTTCGTTATAAGCTATATATGCAATAAAATTTTCGGTTACGGCATTATAAAAGAATTTATATTGTTTTCAAAGACGATTAAATTCAGCTGGGTATATGTTACGAATATAATATCTTGGGTCGGCGCGGTTCTGTTTGCTTACTTTACGAATAAGGCTTTTGTCTTCGAGGTTAAAGACTGGTCGCCCAAGGTCGTAGCGCGCGAAATGGTCTCGTTCTTTTCCGCGCGTATAGTTTCGCTTCTTGCGTTCGACCTCGGATTCTTCGCGATAGTTTACAATATATTTATTAAAATAGGAGTCGGCGACGGTGCGTCGTACTGGATTGCGAAAATCGCCGCGGCTGTATTTACAGTATTATTCAATTATGTGTTCAGTAAATTTATTATATTTAAAAAGAAAAACAGTGAGGATAAATCATGAATTTTAAAGAGTTGGACAAAAACGGTTCGGTCGAGGGCTTCGCACTCGTCAAGTCGTGCGACAAAAAAAGTGCAAAAAACGGTTCCGTTTATCTTGACCTTACGCTTGCGGACAAGACGGGCGAGATAAACGCGAAGATTTGGGACTACAGAGAGGGCGCGTTCCTGCCCGAAGCTAACACTGTTATAAAAGTAAGGGGCGTACTCTCGTCGTATAACGGTACTCCGCAGATGAAAATAGAGCGTTCGAGAGCCGTTTGGGATTCGGACGGCGTAAATATGAACGACTTTGTGCCGGGCGCGGATTATGATTCGAATTATATGATGAACGAAATTTACGCGCTCGTAAATAATTTCGAGGATAAGGAGCTTAAAAAACTTGTTTCGGCATTGCTCAACGAATATAAGGACAGAATGCTTGACTGTCCGGCGGCGTTCAGACTTCACCATGCGATAAAGGGCGGACTGCTTATGCATACGCTGTCGATAGTCCGCATGTGCCAGGCTGTCGCGGCGCTGTACCCGACTGTCGACGAGGAACTGCTAATTTCGGGCGCAATTCTGCACGATATCGCAAAGACGGAGGAGTTTAAAATTTCGCCTGTCGGACTCGCAGAGGGCTACACTGCGGACGGCACGCTCATAGGACATCTCGTACGCGGAGCGATGGCAGTCGAGAGAGTCGGCACTGCGATAGGCTCCGATAAGAATACAATGATGCTTCT
>DJEG01000101.1:2844-4035 GCA_002431305.1 Ruminococcaceae bacterium UBA5904
CGTCCGCTGTTCCTTGAAGCGGAGATACTCTCACAGCTCGACGAACTCGACGCTAAGATTTATGAATTCGAAAGCGCGACGGCGGATATAGAACCCGGCGAATTTTCAAACAGGCAGTGGGCTTTAGATGAAAGAAAACTTTATAACCACGGCAGAAAAAAGATAGAGACAAAGGTGAATTTCAATGACTGATAACATGAACACGGACTGGACTGAAATTAAAATAACGGTACCTGTCGCTGATGTTGACAAAGCCGGCGATATTGCAAACATGACGGTTCCGTACGGCATTTATATAGAGGATTATTCCGATCTTGAGGAGGGCGCAAGAGAGATAGCGCATATCGACCTTATCGACGAGGATCTTCTCAAAAAGGACAGAACAAAGGGGATCGTACATATTTATGTTTCGCCTAAGGCTAACCCTGCCGAAGCTGTCGCATTTCTTAAAGAGAGATACGAGAGCGAGGGTGTAGATTACGAAATAGATACGGACGTATGCCGTAATTCCGACTGGGAAAATAACTGGAAGAAATATTTTAAGCCTATACCCGTGGGTGAGAAGCTTCTTATACGTCCCGTATGGGAGGATGAATTCGAGTCCGACGGCAGAGCCGTACTTAATCTCGAACCCGGTCTGGCTTTCGGTTCGGGTACGCATGAGACGACGAGACTTTGCCTTACCGCGCTCGAAAAATATATTACGCCCGAAACGAGGATGCTCGACGTAGGATGCGGCAGCGGTATTCTTTCCGTCGCTTCTCTTCTGCTTGGAGCGAAAAGCGCGGTCGGAGTCGATATAGACCCTCTCGCGGTAAAAACGGCTGCGGAAAACGGCGAGAGAAACGGTTTCGGCTCTGATAAATACACGCTTTACCACGGTAACCTGACTGATAAGATAAGCGGTAAATTCGATGTTGTCGCCGCCAATATAGTAGCTGACGCGATTATAATGCTGTCGTCGCAGATAGGCCGGTTTTTAGAGGACGACGGAGTTTATATTGTATCTGGAATTATCGATATGAGAGAGGCGGAAGTCGTCGACGCGCTTGATAAGTGCGGATTTAAGATAGTTAAGAGAAACGAAGACAGCGGGTGGCTGTGCTTAGAATGCCGGAAACAATAATTTATTAAAGGGACAAACATTCTTTATGTAGGGGAAGACATCGTCTTCCCGCATGAGATTTACGG
>DJEG01000086.1:0-936 GCA_002431305.1 Ruminococcaceae bacterium UBA5904
GTTTACGGTATGACTCTTCTCGTCACTCTTACTGCCGCCGTAGTTTCGACAATAATATGGTATTTTAATGATAACAGAAACAGATTCAAACTCGGCACGCTTTCTCTTATCTACTGGGGAGCTTCCCTGATGTGGTTTATTGATTTCGCCGCAGAGTATATAAAACTAAGAAGTGAGTATTTTAATCAGGATTTTGAAAGTATTTTGAGCGATACGATTCTCGGATTTACTGCGGTTGTAATCGGACTGATTGCATGGATTGTTATAATATTGATAAAAGATCCAAAAAATATTTTCAAAAATTCAAAAACAAAATAATCAATAAACAGTCCCGCATCCGTTTTCTTTCGGACGCGGGATAATTTTATGTTATTAATCAAATTCCCATTCCGGCTCATACGTGTCAAACAATCTGCAATTTGAACCCATATAATACCTTGCTACATCAAGACAGTAAGTATTTTCACCGAAATCACTGCTTTTTATTTTAGAATCGTTATTCTCGGCAATGCGTTTTACCCACAAAAGTGCGCCAGCCGACGGCATGGAAATTGACACCCAAAGATTTGAAAGAGTATATTTCTCCAAATCAAAACCGAGATTTCTTTTAACTTCGATATTCTTAGTAACATCGCTTATCTGTGAGTAACACACAGCCGCGTCATACGCCGCCAAGGACTCACCGTTTAAAGAGGCAAAAAAATGAATTATATTAATCATTGATTCAAACATGTAAATATGGTATTATAATATAAAATAATATGTCGTTCGGCTCTGAAAGGAGAATAAAATGAAAGACGGATTTATAAAAACCGCAGCCGCCGTTATAAATACAGAGGTTGCGGACGTAATTCATAATGAAGAACAGATAAAAATTGCAATCGACGAAGCCGATAAAGAAAAAATCAATCTTCTCGTACTGCCCGAGCTGTGCAT
>DJEG01000086.1:1004-5246 GCA_002431305.1 Ruminococcaceae bacterium UBA5904
AACGGGATATACATGTTCTGATTTATTCTTTTCTGACAGATTAAAAAAATCGGCGATTGAAAGTCTTATCAGATTAAAAGAATATACAAAAGCCAAATACCCCGTCATTGCCGTCGGTTTGCCGATTGTTCATACAGGTAAATTATACAATACAGCCGCCGTACTGCACGACGGAAAAATTCTCGGACTCGTTCCGAAAATAAACATACCGAACTACAGCGAATTCTATGAAAAAAGACATTTCGTGTCCGGTGTCTCTTTAAAAGCCGATTCAACAATAAGAATTGACGGCGAGGATGTTCCGTTTACGTCTAAGCAGATTTTTGAATGCGAAAATACGCCCGAATTTACATTCGGAGTCGAAATATGCGAGGATTTATGGGCGGTATCTCCCCCGTCTGAAAAACTGGCGACGTCGGGAGCGTCGATAATTGCGAACCTCTCGGCTTCGGATGAAACAATCGGAAAAGACGAATACCGCAGAACGCTTATTTCATCAACGAGCGCGCGTCTGCTCTCGGGATATATTTACGCCTCCGCAGGCGCGGATGAATCAACGCAGGACATGGTATACTCGGCGCATTGCATTATCGCGGAAAACGGCGTTATACTTAACGAAAATATGCCTTTTGAAAATAAAAAAATGACCGTTTCGGAAATAGACGTTTCAAGACTAATTTCCGAACGTGAAAAGAATATGTCATTCACTCCCGCCGGTGAAGAATTTACAAAAGTTTATTTCAGTCAGGAAATGAAAGAAACTCCCCTCACCCGTTTTTATGCAAGAAACCCGTTCGTACCCGATTCTAAATCAGACCTCGAAAAACGCGCCGGGGCAATTCTTGCCATTCAGTCGTACGGACTGAGAAAAAGAATTAAACATACCAACGCTTCATGCGTTGTATTAGGCATTTCGGGAGGGCTCGATTCTACACTCGCGCTCATTGTTGCAGTAAAAGCCATGGATTTGTTAAACCGCCCGCATTCAGATATAATTGCCGTTACAATGCCGTGTTTCGGCACGACAAAGAGGACAAAAAGCAACGCCGTGAAACTGTGCGAAGAATACGGCGTTACACTTAAAGAGGTTAATATTACAAAAGCCGTAAAACAGCATTTTGCAGACATCGGACAGGATGAAAATAAATTTGACGTTACGTTTGAAAACTCGCAGGCGCGCGAACGTACGCAGGTTATTATGGATATAGCTAATAAAAACGGCGGATTCGTAATCGGAACGGGCGATTTGTCGGAGCTTGCGCTCGGCTGGGCAACATACAACGGCGACCATATGTCGATGTATGCGGTAAATTCCTCGGTTCCGAAAACTCTCGTAAGGTATATCGTGAGATACGAGGCGGGCAAAAGCAAAAAGGAACTTGCCGACATTCTGTATGACATACTCGACACACCCGTTTCGCCCGAACTTCTGCCGGTTGACAAGGACGGCAACATGACTCAGAAAACGGAAGACCTAGTAGGTCCCTATGAGCTTCACGACTTTTTCCTTTATCATACGCTCAGATTCGGCTCGGCACCGTCCAAGATATTCAGACTCGCACGGTATGTTTATTCGGATACTTATGACGATAAAACGATTCTTTACTGGCTGAGAACGTTTACCAGACGGTTTTTCAACCAGCAGTTCAAACGCTCGTGCATGCCCGACGGTGTAAAAGTCGGTTCGGTTACCCTCTCCCCGCGCGGAGACTGGAGAATGCCGTCCGACGCGTCGTCAAGAATATGGCTCGACGAAATAAGTGAACTTGAAAAAGAATATTTATCATAAAATTCAGTAATGATAAAATATATTGTTCAATAATATATTGAAATAATTACACCCCCGAAGTTTTCCGCTTCGGGGGTGATTTGATGTAGGATTATTATTTAATCAGATTATCCTATTTACAAAAAAAAGTCTTGCGGCGTATCTAAGTACCGCGCGGTTAGTTACAACAAAAACCGTCTTATAATCATCAATAATCATACAAAAATTTTTCATATTCTTATATGACCGTTATTTAATTGTATACTATAAACCCAATTTACTATAATCCCAATTCGAATCAAAATCATTCGGATAGTGCGGTAATTCTTTTGAGACATTAAGATTTAAACGTTCAGCACAATTATATACAGAATCAATTATATTATTAATAAGGTTTTCATAATCTTCTTTTGACATATGTTCTATCCAAAAACTAATCATATGTGAAATTGACCATTTTAACATATAATCGCATATACTGTCTTCTCCTACAATTCGACTTTGTGCCAATTGAGTCAAATACAAGTTCAATTTATCACCATCGTTAACGTCGAATGAATACCATATTCCATTATTTTCATACAATCCTGACAGAAAATAATTGCAACCGCTTGTTATCGCATATATAGCCTGCGACTTAACTAGAGATTTTGCATATTCAGTAATCCCTGTCAATGAAAGACTAATTTTAACAACATCGACAACCATTTTTGCTACCTTTACATAAGGACAAAAATCACCAACAATTGTAATAGCTATATTTATAAATGCCTTTGCTGATGTTTCACCGATTGCACTATTTAACTGTCTGTAATATTCAGAATCTGATTTATCAAGAACAATTTTTGCAATATCCCCTGCCGCAACTCTTGTATAATCATTATCTGCGTTATTTGAAACATATTCAATTAATTCAATATACTCATTAAAAGCTTCACTGTTTGCCTGTAATTTTCCGTAAAGGTTTGTTAAGTCAGCAACATCTGTTACAAGACCGACAGCATCCGTAGCAACACTGAGCACTGTTCCGACGGAAACATCTCCTGTAGGACGTTTTCCAAGCCATGTTTGATATTTTCTCGAAAATGTATTTATTTTATCTCCGAGATCTAATCTAACATTTCCTAAAGCGGAAATCATAGAGGTTGTCGTAGAAACTACAGATATAGTTCCGCTTATTTTATCGGCAATATCAGGTTTTGACAACACATCGCTTAACAAATCATTGACAACGCTCAAATCTTTTTTTAAAGTATCAACACCCTTAACAGATTTCAGAACACCATCATAATCCTTTTTATTGTATAAACTAAGCGCTTCTTTATGTAAATTATTATATCGGGTAACTTGCCCTTTAACTACATCATCATACGACGCTAAGTCTGTCCCGAGATCCAAACAATCTTTTCCTATCTTTACAAAATCAACTATTGTCTCAATTACTTTCCACGCTTGTTCTCGCTTTGCTAACTGTTCACGCAATGTCGCTGCTGAAGAAATACTGTCGTCAGATGCATAGTCATAAAAGTAATTTATGAAAGTCTCTTTACTTTCATTTGTTTTTTGCCAATCAAAAAGTCCTACAATGCTATTTAATATTTGCTTCTGCTTAACCTGCTCGGCGTAAATATATGCAATGTCTGAAGTCAATGTACCAATACTCGAGCTGCCATATTTTGTATACTTCATCGGATTTGTATTGTATTTCTTCACTTCAACATAATCACCAATGTTGTCTCCGTCTGAATCTGAAACCAAAGGATTAGATTTTATTTTTATATACGTATAGCCTTTAGATGACGTTGCTATTTCAATTTCTTCTCCATTTAGAAGTCCGTCTCCATCCCAATCGCCATTAGTTGTTCCGTATTTGTCAATTACACCAACATAATCATAACTTCCGTTAGAAGGTAATAGTTTTCCTGAATCAATTAGATTAGTATAATAATCACAAATACCGTCATTATTCGAATCTGTAACATAATCAATTGTTTCTTGTCTAAGAGAATCGAAACCAGAAATTAAATCAAGATCTTTTTCTGCAAAATAGTATTTTCCGTTTCCTTTTGCAGCTATTTTATTCAAGAGCTGTGCATTTGCTTCATTGCCCAACCCAATCGTGTATACTTGTATTCCATTAGCAACACAATCATCAATAAAACTCATATACTTTGATTCCGAATATGATCCGTCGTCATCACCATCAGTAAGTAAAAACATTATTTTTAAAGATTCATCACTAATATCTTTTATATTCTTAAACAAATCAAGAGACTGAGATAATCCTCTGTACATACAAGTACCGCCTGAGGAATCAATCCAATTAACAGCAACCTTTAAAGAATCTTTATCACTTGTAAAATCAGAATTAGTTTTTGCATAAGAATCAAAATCTATTATAGATGCCTGATCTTCGTTTGCCATTTTATCTATAAAATTTTTGGTTAATTCTTTTCTTAAACCTGACGGATCGT
>DJEG01000086.1:5284-54630 GCA_002431305.1 Ruminococcaceae bacterium UBA5904
GTTCCAAGACATACTACCGGAAGAATCAATAATAAATGAAATTAAAAGATCTTTGAACCCCGTTCCATCATCAGTAGGTTTTTTTATATCTTTATCCCATATTTTATCATATTCTGTTTTGTTGAGTAAAATGTATGTGGAAAAATGCTTTACTGTTGCGGTTACTGTTCCATTTTCAATTTTTTGTTCTTCCAGTTCCTCGAATTCTCCTGTTTCTTCGTTCACATAATAAATCCTAGGTTGAAAATCATCACCAACGGTTCCTATAGATTCATCATATTTAAATGAAATTTTTGCAGAAATAAATTTGCCTTCTGTCGAGAAATCATAAGCAGAACCAATACTACCGGGAATTTGATTTGACAAAAGACCATTTTCAGCCTGAGTTGCCTCTCTTATTTCAAGACTTCCAGCACCGGAACTATCCGTAACAACGGTTGCAGATACAGCAACAGGATTATTTTCATTAATTTCACCTATACTGACTGTTGTATTAAAAACATTTTCTTTCTCAAGCGGGTTTGAATTGTTTTGAACCTCAACTCCATCAATGACTCCATCACCGTCTGAATCGGCATTTAATGGATCTGTATGATATATATTTATTTCTTCATAGTCTGAGAGATAATCATAATCTGAATCATAATATGCCGGATTCGTTCCTAATTCGGTTTCTTCAGCATTTGTAAGTCCATCACCATCAGCATCGTCATTACCATCCAATATTCCATCATTATTTGAATCAACCGAAGAAGGATCGGTATTTAACCAATTTAATTCATTATAATCGCTTACTCCGTCATCATCTGTATCAACTCGTGTAGGATCAGAGCCAAATTGAATTTCAATTGAATCAATAATACCGTCATTATCTGTATCTGTAGTATCATTTTCATTATACCACCGTGCATATAATACCATATCATTCTTTATCGGCTCTTCAAAATCAAAAATATCAATTGAACCTACTTTTGTTTTATACCATCCTATTATCTGATACCCTTCACGCGCAATGTCCGGATAATTAGCACACTGTCCCGATTTAACAAATTGTGTTTCAGGATTTTTAACTGAGCTATCATTGCAATTTGCATCAAATGATACAGTGTATTCGTCATCAGAGGCTTCTTCATCACTAACAAAAGCAAAAACATAAGTATGCATATATGTAGGAATTCCGCCGTATGTAAAATAAACTAAATCACTTGCACAAACAACAGGAGAACCGGGTATCATAGATAAAACCTTATAAACAACAGTAAGAAGTTCTTCCACGATATTTCCGACCTGATATATTACACTTGACGCAATACCGGTGGGAACTCTATATGTTGACATAGATTCAGAAAAAGATTCGCCGGAATTCAAAACCGTTTGTCTCAAATCTGTTCTGTTTTTTATAGTGAAAGACTTATGCGACAGTTTATTTCTCACCATAAAAGTGTCAAGTTTTCTGTTACCTTCATTTGTAACAGTAAGATTTATTTTTATCTCGTCTCCATAATAATAATCATCTTTATCGAGCGTTACATCCGCTTTTAGTTTCGTAGGAATCACAAGCGATGAAACAGTATCTCGATAACCCGAATCTATTTTGTCTACGGTTTGTTTAACATCGTCCATTGAAATTTTTACAGCATTAGCTATAAGACCGAATGAAGACGCAGACAAAAGCATAATAACACTTAAAAAAATTGAAATAATTTTCTTCATTAAATACCCTTTCCTTTCATACTTTCAATCAGAAATTTTAAGATAATAATTTTTAAGACGAATCCAACAAACAAATAAAAAACATTTGCATACAATACCCCCCTTTTTTTGACATTAATATTTGTTCTTAGATAAAAACCGCTTTTATATTGCAAGTATACTACACAAAATTTCCTTTTTCAAGCAATTTTCCAAATTCGGTATGAAATACAAAAAATCGGCTTGAAATACATTTTCCAAGCCTTTTTATTGCAAAAAAAACCTCTCGCTGACTTCATTTTCAGTCTGCGAGAGGCGAATTTCTATTATATTATTCTATTTGTAAATTATTTTCATCTGTTAATACAAATAATTAACCGTCTTTAAGACCTTGCCGTCCTTTACATACACTCTCGGTACGCGTCGTGCAACTCGGCACGGGAGTTCGTAATTAAACGAATGCGCGCTTTCGCTGACTTCTTCCATAGACAGCTCATTATCGCCCTGTTTTCCGACAAGTACGACTTCGTCACCGATTTCACAGTCTATATCGGTTACGTTAACCATAAACTGGTCCATGCAAACTCTGCCGACTATATCGGCAAATTTACCGTTAATCAGCACTCTGCCGAGATTTGAAAGACAGCGGGGGTAACCGTCGGCATATCCCACCGGAACGGTAGCGACGCGCGTAGGCTTAGTCGTCTTAAACGTCCCGCCGTATGAAATTTCCCTGCCGGCTTCGAGCGTTTTTATGTGCGAAATTCTCGCCTTCCAGCTCATGACGGGTTTAATATCGAGCTTTGCGGGATCAACCTCGTTCGACGGGTAAAGACCGTAGAGAATAATGCCCATTCTGCACATGTCGAAAAATTCGGTAAAATTCATTATTCCCGCACTGTTATTAAGATGCTTAACGGGAATATCAATTCCTCTTTTTTCGAGCATTGAAACGAACTTCTTATATCTGTTTCTCTGCGCTTCGGCTTTTGATAAATCAGTTTCGTCCGCGGTCGCAAAGTGTGAGAACAATCCCTCCGCCTTAATATTCGGAAGTTTAACAATTTCGGCGCAGATATCAGCGCTTTCCTCGGTTATCTGAAAACCTATACGGCTCATGCCCGTATCTATTGCAAAATGAAAATCCACGGTTTTTCCCTGTTTTACGGCTTCGTCGGATAATGATTTTGCGTCGTCAAACGAAAAAACAGGAATCCTTACATCATATTTTACAACGGTTTCATAATCCCACGGGAAAACTCTGCCCAACACAAGAACAGGCGTTTTGATTCCCGCTTTTTTAAGCTCAACGGCTTCCTCAATGCATGCGACTCCGAAAAAATCACACTTATCATCAAGAAATCTGCCTATATCGACCGCGCCGTGACCGTACGCGTCGGCTTTTATAACGCCTAAAAGTTTTACGCCCACGGGGAGCTTCGCCCTGGTATTTTTATAATTATATTCAACAGCGTCGAGGTCAATCTCTGCATATGTTCTTAGATTCATCATCCTACAACCTCGGAAAGAGGTGCCGTCTTTATACCGTTTTCTTCGAATGCTTTATTGAGTGCGCGGACAAAGTCGAGAGCTTTTTCTCCGTCGCCGTGAACGCATACAGAATGAGCTTCAATATCGATATCCTCGCCGGTATACGACGTAACTTTACCCTCTTTTATCATCCTGATAACACGGCTGATTGCTTCGTTTTCGTCGGTTATCATGGAGCCCTCGAGTTTTCTAGCCCTCAGAGTTCCGTCGGATTCGTACGTTCTGTCGGCAAATACTTCGCTTGCGTATTTTATCCCCTTAACCTTTGCCGACTTAATCATTTCGGAACCCGAAAGAGCAAGCAGAATCAGCGAATCGTCATAATCTTTAACCGCGTCAACTATTGCGTTTGAAAGTTCAGCGTTTTTTGCCGCCATATTATACATAGCACCGTGGGGCTTTACATGACTCATTTTAACTCCGTTCGCTTTTGCAAACGCGCCGAGCGCACCAAGCTGATACAGCGTGTATTCGTAAACCTGTTCGGGCGTTACGTCCATATTGGTTCTGCCGAAATTCTCTCTGTCGGGATATCCCGGGTGCGCACCGAAAGAAACCGAATTCTCTTTGCAAAGTTCAACGGTCTTTTTCATAAGAGCGCAATCCCCCGCATGAAATCCGCACGCAACATTCGCACTTGTGATAAGAGGAATTATATCCGCGTCAAACAACGCGCCCTCTCCTAAATCGGAGTTTAAATCAATCTTATACATAAAAATCACCTTGTTATATATCAGTATTTAAGACTCGAATTCTTAACGTCTGTAATAAACATGTGTCCCGGCGCGTGAGTTATCGCAATCGGGGGCTTTGTCTGCATTATAACATTCTGCGGAGTAACTCCGCACGCCCAAAATACAGGCGTTTCACCTTCATTTATAGTTACAGAATCGCCGTAGTCCGGTTTTGTAACGTCCTTGATTCCGATTGATTCGGGATTGCCTATCTGAACGGGTGCGCCGTGAACTCTCGGCATTGCCGCGGTAACGTTAACACTCTTTACAACAAGCTTGTCGGGAATCGGACGCATGGAAACGACCATATTTCCGTGGAATTTACCCGCGGACTGCAATTTGATATTCGTATTGAACATCGGGACGTTTCTGCCCTCTTGAATATGTCTTACGGGAATATCGGCTTCCAAAAGTTCGCTTTCGAAACTGAAAGAACATCCGATAAGAAAATAGACATAATCGTCCTGCCAGTATTCGGATATGTCGGTAACTTCCTTTTCGAGAACGCCGTTTCTCCAAATTCTGTATTTCGGAAAATCCTTGCATATATCTCCGCCGTCAGCCATCGTTTTTATCTCTCTGCTTCCGACGTCGCCGACCTCTAAAACCGGGCACGGCTTAGGATTTCTCATACAGAACAGAAGAAAATCAAAAGCGTATTCCTTCGGCAGTATGCAGAGATTTGCCTGCGCATAGCCGTTACACATTCCCGAGGTCTGAAAATCTATTTTACCCTCGCGGATAAGTTTTTTTACATCCTGAGGGTGCATTGACGAATAATCCATAATTTATCTCCCCGCAAGTTTTCTGAAATATTTCTTTTCTTTTTTTGCGGCTCTTTCAGCCTGTTTAATACTTACAATATCGAACATAACTTTATCGTAAGGTCTTGCCTGCGCGAGCTTCGGCAGATCAACGCTTATAACCGTCGCAATTTTCGCATATCCGCCCGTGGTCTGATGGTCTGCCATTAAAATTATAGGCATACCGCTTCTGGCTATCTGAATCGAGCCGAATGTAATACCGTCGGATGTAATATCCATTCCGTTTTTACCTCTAAGCGCAATACCGCTGAGGCGTATACCCATTCTGTCAAGGTCGGGCGTTACGGTGTAAATCTGCTTTGAAAAGAATTTCAAATCGGTATCTGTAAACATATCGTCCTGCGGACCCAAAACAACCCTGACCTTTATATGGTCGGGATAATCGCATTTTTCCGCGGTCTTCGTCATGTCAGGTTCGAAAGAACATTTGCCGATTTTGATTTTATCGCCGGTTTTGAGTTTTCTGCCCTCATAACCGCCTGTTTTTATTTTTAAATTTGTAGACGCGCTGCCCATGACAAGCGGAACGTCGATGCCGCCGGAAACGCCTAAATAACATCTCATACCCGATTTAGCCGCGCCCAATTGAAGAACAGAGCCGGCGTTCGCCCTATACGGTCTGTTATTTTCAATAGGGCTTCCGTCAAGCTTCGGCGAAAAATCACCGCCGGAGAGACAGAACACATGAGAATCGGTAAACTTAGCCGTAATACCAAACATGGTCATTTCAATAACGGGAGCGGACAAATCGTTTCCGCACAGCGCGTTTATCGTCTTCATAGAATGAGAATCCATCGCGCCCGACTGCGTAAATCCGTTTTTCATAACACCGTAACGTCCTGCGTCCTGTACGGTTGAAAGCATACCGCCGTTTATAATTTCAATCATAAGCGAGCCTCCCGGATTTCAGGTTTATACGTTCCGTTAAGAACCTGTTTTTCTATCTCGTCAAATTCATCACGCGTTACAGAATAAAACTTTATATAATCTCCCGCATTGTAGAGAATGGGATTTTCTTTCGACGAATCATACACAAGCACAGGCGTTTTGCCTATAAGCTGCCAGCCTCCGGGGGATGCGATAGGATAAATACCCGTCTGCTCTCCGCCGATACCTACAGCGCCTTTGAAAATCTCAAGTCTCGGACTTTTAAGCCTCGGAGTTGCAAGACGTTTATCCATACCGCCGAGATATGCAAAACCCGGAAGAAAGCCGAGCATATATATAAGATACGGCTTCGACGTATGAAGAGAAATAACCTCATCCCGAGTAAGCCCCGTATGTGAGCATACATTGTCCATATCGGGTGAAAACTCACCGTCATAACAAACGGGAATATCAAAAATTCTTACGAGCGAATTTCCCTTTGCGGAAATATTTTCAATAAGCCCGGAAAGCTTCTTTTTAAGTTTTTTTGACGAAATGACGGTACAGTCGTACAAAACCGTAAGCGAAGCAAACGTCGGTATTGTTTCAATAACGCCTTCGATATTTGCCTGTTCGGTAAGTGAAGCCAACGCGGTAACATACCCGTTGATTTCTTTGCTTATTTCCTTTTCAAACTGAACGGTCAGCGCTGAGTCTCCGTTCTGAAGAAATAAGTATTTCATTTTGAAAAGAATCCTTTCTTTATCGTGTTGGTAAACCAAGCCTCGGTTTTATCCTCAACAGTGGGCGGATATTCGATAAGAGCCTTCATCATTGAGACAAGGGGAAGGTTTATATTCTTTCCGAATCCGTCTATAAACGGTCTCGGCTCGCCGTACATATCGAGCATACCTGCGCCCGCCGCAGCATCCATGGCCGCAGCCTGGTCGTCAGTCGAATGGAAGAGCTCAGGTTTGCCGAGCATGAAAGCCGTCGCAGCCATCATAGCGTCGCATCCCCAGTCGGAGCATGTAGCAGTAATGATGTTATCCGCCGCGGTATCGGTAAGAATTCCGCAGCCGGTACCCGCTTTGCATCCGCCCATCTCTGCATAGGGAATATACTTTCTTATATGATCGCCTATCGCGTTCATTCCGATCTCATTGCCGAGGTCGCCTATTGATATATTAAATATACCCGCGTCCTGACACTTTTTAAACAGTGCGTCATACTTCGGCTCAACCCCCGTCGTATTAACACCCACCGCGTTATGAAAAAATCCGTTTTTGTTTCTGCCGGGAGCCTCGTTCGAAATAATCGCACAAGGTTTGCCGTGCGAAAGTATTTCGTCAGCCTGCTTCTCGGCTTCGTCAAAATCCTTTGTAAATTCAACTACGCAAACAGTGTTGTCGGGAATATTGTCAATATCGTCCGTCGTCTTGAACGAAAGAACATTGCTCATAGCCTTAATCCCCTTTTTGCACTGCGAGGGAACAATCATAACGGGCTTTGCGCCGAAAGCCCTCATAAGAAAACGAGCAAAAATCGTAGACGAAACAATACCGTCCGTCTCCGCCTCATTCCAGGGAAGAAGAACGAAGCCCGTTAAAATAAACACCCTTTCACCTTTTTTTACATTCTTAATAAGTCCTCTGGCTGCGTTAACGCTCAGCGGTTCACCGACCTTTGCCCTTGACCCCTCATAAAGTATACGGCAAACACCGTAGCCTCTCGGGTCAAGATTCATAAGCGTGTCAAGGTCGTCGCCTATATTTAAAAGAGTCAGTTCGTCTCTGTTCATTTTAAATTCCCCCTGTAAATATATTAATTACTCTGCGGCACACTGAGCCTCAAAATCGGCAACAAGAGCATCCTGGATGGTTTTAAGCATTTCGGGAGCTTTACCGCCTACGCTCTTGCCGTCAACAGTCTTAACGGGGATGCAGAATGAACCCGTCGAATGGACGATAACTTCATCAGCATTCATAAGTTCGTCAAGAGTGTAATCTCTCTCCTCTACGCCGTAACCGAGTTTTTCGGCGAACGCGAGAAGTCTGATACGCGCGGTACCGGGGAGAACCTTATCATCAAGCGGATGGGAAATAACCTTGCCGTCCTTAAATATCGAGCAGTTCGAGTGAGCGCACTCTGTTACGATATCGCCTCTGTGAAAAATAGCTTCCTTACATCCGGCTCTGTCAGCTGCAGTAGCGGCAAGACATGAGGGAATAAGGTTAAGAGTTTTGCAGTTGCAATAGAAAAATCTCTTATCTTCATATGTAATAACGTCGACAGGCTCATAAGTATTTGCAACATGGCTGGGCGTGAGAGTAACCCAGAGATTGCCGACCATATCCTTATCATATATATGCCCTCTTAATCCGCTTCCTCTGGTAACCTGCATATAAACAAACTGATCGCCGTCGTCAACCTTCTTTACAAGGTCTCTCAAAAGTTTATCGAGTTCATCTCTCTCAATAGGCATATTTATATCAAGAAGTTTTGCGCTGTTATAGAATCTGTTAAGATGTGCGTCCATGTCGAATACCACGTGATTATGTGCATAAGTTGCGTCGTAAATTCCGTCGCCGAACCAGCATACTCTGTCGAGCATGGGAATAGACATTTTTTCGATTTCATCATATTTACCGTTGTAATAGCCTAAGTTCTTCATTACAAAATAACCTCACATAAAAAAATAAGCAATAAGGTACCCTTGTGCGAACCCCATTGCTCCAACCGCCATTATAATACTCATTGTCAAAAAAGTAAACAACTTTTTTTATAAAATGCAAGAAAATTCATATTTTTTCATTTATTCATAAAATTTATACCGTTTCTATTAAGTTTTTCTTATAATTTGGTTAAGATTGTTGTTTTGTTTAAATTGCATGCGTTAATATATATACAAAAATATCGGAGGTTATGCGTCATGAAAAAAGGAAAAATCATTATATTGACCGTCGTATCGTTATTTCTGTGCCTTTGTCTGGCAGGAACAAATTTAATATGGTATAAATTATATACAAGAGAAAAACAGACCCTGCGCAACGCCGTAATACCTACCGTTTCCGACGACTATTTCACCGCACAGCTGAACGCCGTTAAAAATATTACGGACTATCCCGATGAATATATCCCCGATTTTAACGAGCATATTTCGGAAAAATACTATGATGATCAGGAAATTTATTTTACAAGAGAAGATTATGCAAAAATGCTTGAGGGCAAGTATTTTCAAAACATGTACGAGGCAAAACAGCAAGGCACACAGGTTATTTTCGATATCCCGTTTATATCGCAAAATCCCGATTATCCGAACGGATGCGAGGCCGCAAGCGCGGTAATGCTCCTAAATTGGGCGGGAATAAACATATCGCTTCCTGATTTTATTAATTCGTTTCTCCCCTGTTCGGACGTTTATGAAGAAAACGGTTACAGATACGGTCCCGATCCGTCCGTATACTATGCCGGCAATCCCGCCGACAAATCGCGCGGATGGGGTGTGTTCGAACCTGCCGTCTATACGGCTATGAATAACATAACAACAAAGGATTACGAGGAATCGGACGAGAATATCGCTTATTTTATTCGTTCAAGCAATGTTAACGGAAAAATCACGCTCTCAGAGCTTTGCAGACTGAACGAACCCGCTATGATATGGGTGACGCAGGATTACTCACAAGCCTCCGACGTTTACGAATGGTTCAGCTACGACAGAAAGAAAACGTATACATATCCGAAAAACGCTCATGTCGTCGTTCTGACCGGAAGCGACAGCGACAACTATTATATAAACGACCCGTTGAAAGGCAAAGACATAAAGGTCGCAAAACAGCAGTTATCAGATTCTTTCAATTCTATGGGAGCGCAGTATATAAGCATTTTAAAATACTATTACTAATTTAATTTTGCGACAAAGTTTTTTTAATGTTGACATTCTATTCATACTTTGTTAAAATATTCATATTAACAGTATACAGAGGTGTATTAAATGTCAAAAATCGTCGCCTTATTCATGTCAATAATAATGTTTTTTATCCCGACTGCAAATTACCCCGAAGCTAAAAAGCAAGAAAACACAGCGACAGATTATGCTTTCGTTTTTGTTCATGGTCTTTCCGGCTGGGGCAGTTATGATTTAGCTTATAAAATCATGCCATACTGGGGCATGTTCGGCGGAGATCTTATACAATACTTAAACGCACGCGGATTCAACTGCTACAGCGCGTCCGTAGCGGGAACAGACAGCGCGTGGGACAGAGCGTGCGAGCTTTACGCACAGCTTACCGGCACAAAAACCGACTACGGTGCAGAACACAGCGAAAGATGTAATCATCCGCGTTACGGCAAAGATTTCACGGGCAAAGCTCTTGTTCCCGAATTTGATTCCGAACACAAAATTAATCTCCTCGGTCATTCTTTCGGCGGAGCTACTATAAGACTGTTTGCCGAACTTATGACTAACGGAAGCGAAACGGAACGCGAATATACAGACTCTGCAGACATTTCTCCCCTTTTCACGGGCGGAAAAGCGGATATGATTTACTCCGTCACGACTCTAGCCGCTCCTCATAACGGAACGACTGCATACGACGCGCAGGAAGCCATCGAAGCAGACGAAAACTCGACCTTAAGAGAGCGTGCGACGGTTAAAATGTTCCTGCTCGCTTCATTAAAAAAGAACGACGGCAGAATTGACGAAGATACCGTAACATATGACCTTCATGTAGACGGAGCCGCCGAGCTTAACGAAAAAATTTCAACCGTTGACAGTATTTATTATTTCTCTTATGCATGCTATGCAACACAACAGCAGAAGGACGGAACATATAAAGCCGAAGACGATATTATGGAGTTCATTTTCGTTCCGGCAGCTAACAGAATGGGTAAACTTACAGGCGTTTCGGATAACGGAATTGTAAAGGACGAAAGCTGGCAGTTAAACGACGGCATAGTTAATACAAGGTCGGCTCTTCACCCCGACAACGCTCCATATACGGACTTTGATGAAAACAATATCAACCCCGGTATTTGGAATGTAATGCCCCTGTACCACGGCGACCACATGTCGCTTCAGGGCGGAATGACGAAAAATAATAACGTCAGACTTTTCTATGTCGACCTTCTCAACATGATAAACTCAATTAAATAATATTACAAACAAAATCCGCTTTTTGCTCAAATTCAGGCAAAAGGCGGATTATTTATTATTTAATTTTGATATTGATTATTAATATCATTTATGATATACTGATTTATGAAACGGAGGAATTAAAATGATAATTTCAGATACAGTAAAATACGTCGGAGTGAACGATCATAATGTTGATTTATTCGAGGGACAGTATGTCGTCCCGAACGGAATGGCATACAACTCCTATGTTATTCTTGATAATAAAATCGCTGTTACAGACACAGTTGACGCTTCGTTTAAAGATGAATGGCTTAGCAATATTAAAAATGTACTTGACGGCAGAAGACCGGATTATCTTATCGTTCACCATATGGAACCCGATCATTCGGCTAACATTGACGCGTTTATGAATGCATATCCCGAGGCTGTAATTGTTTCGTCAGCTAAAGCGTTTGTAATGATGAATCAGTTTTTCGGCAAGGATTACAGCGACAGACGAATTGTTGTCGGAGAATCCGATAAACTCTCGCTCGGAAAACACGAACTTACATTCATAACCGCGCCCATGGTTCACTGGCCGGAGGTAATCGTTTCATACGATTCGCTTGACAAAATTCTCTTTTCAGCGGACGGCTTCGGAAAATTCGGCGCACTTGATGCCGAGGAGGACTGGGCGTGCGAAGCGAGAAGGTATTACTTCGGTATAGTCGGAAAATACGGCGCACAGGTTCAGACTCTTCTCAAAAAAGCGTCCGCGCTCGATATTAAAACAATATGCCCGCTTCACGGTCCCGTTCTGAATGACAATCTCGGTTATTATCTCGGACTTTACAACACATGGTCGTCCTATGAACCTGAATCGGAAGGCATATTTATCGCGTACTGTTCCGTTTACGGAAATACAGAAAAAGCGGCTTTTGCGTTAGCCGAAAAACTCAAAGAAAAGGGATGCAAAAAAGTCGTTACATCAGATCTTGCCCGTTCGGACAATGCGGAAAACGTTGAGGACGCGTTCAGATATTCAAAACTCGTACTCGCCTCTCCGACCTACAACGCAGACGTTTTTCCGTTTATGCGAACGTTTATTGAGTCTCTGACAGAACGCGGATACAGAAAAAGGACAATAGGCATCATAGAAAACGGTTCATGGGCACCTGTCGCAGGCAAGGTAATGAAAACAATGTTTGACAAGTCAAAAGACATTACATTCGCAGAGCCTGTCGTTACAGTTAAATCCGCATTAAATTCGGAAAGTTTAGACGCAATTGAATCTCTTGCCGAAAATTTAAAATAAAAAAATAAGTAAAGGTGTAAGCTTGACAATACAAGCTTACACCTTTACATTTTACAATTACAAATTATATGCTTCTTGCTTCGGCGGGTTTTATTTTTTTATCTTCTGTAACCGCTTTTTCGGGGTCACGTTCGATAATAGGCTGGGCTCCGTCAAGTATACATTCCTTGGTTATTCTGACTTTATCAATAGAATAATCGGATGGAATCGTGTACATTATTGGGGTCAAAGCGTTTTCCATTATAGCCCTGAGTCCGCGCGCACCAGTAGATTTTTCGAGAGCGAGTCTCGCGACAGCTTTAAGTGCGTCGTCGTCGAAATCAAGCTCGGCTCTGTCCATCATAAACAGACTCTTATACTGCTTAACAAGAGCGTTTTTCGGTTCTGTCAGAATTTTTACGAGCTGTTCCTCATTAAGATTTTCGAGAGCTGTTATAACGGGCATTCTGCCTACGAGTTCGGGAATAAGTCCGTATTTTACAAGATCCTGCGGAATAACTTCGGACATAATTTTGTCCTCGTCAAGTTCGGATTTTGTTTTGATATCGGCACCGAATCCCAATACAGAATTACCCATTCTTTTCTCCACGATTTTTTCAATTCCCGCGAAAGCTCCGCCGAGAATAAAAAGAATGTTTGTCGTATCTATCTGTATAAACTCCTGCTGGGGATGTTTTCTTCCGCCCTGCGGAGGAACGTTGGCAAGAGTTCCTTCAAGAATTTTTAAAAGAGCCTGCTGAACGCCCTCTCCGCTAACGTCTCGCGTTATCGACGGATTTTCGCTCCTTCTTGAAATCTTGTCTATTTCATCAATATAGATTATGCCGTGCTCGGCCTTTTCTATATCGTAATCGGCGGCCTGTATAAGTCTCAACAGTATATTTTCAACGTCCTCGCCGACATATCCTGCCTCTGTAAGCGTTGTAGCATCAGCTATAGCGAACGGCACATCGAGAATCTGTGCGAGAGTCTGCGCAAGCATGGTTTTACCAACGCCTGTGGGACCCAGCATAAGAACGTTGCTCTTTTTTATATCAACATCGTCAAACGAGCCGTAGTTGACGCGTTTATAATGATTATAAACGGCAACCGAAAGCGCGATTTTAGCTTTATTCTGTCCTATAACGTATTCGTCAAGTTTAGCCTTGATTTCCATGGGTTTCGGCAGATTGCGCCTTGTCAAAGAAGGACCGTTCTTTTTGTGAGGCGGGACATATGAATCGTCTTCCTCAATAATCGAACTGCACAAAGCTACACACTCGTCGCATATAAAAACATTTTTCGGACCGGCTATAAGTTTGCGTACCTTATCCTGCGATTTACCGCAGAATGAACAGCAAACCTCCCTGGTCGAAGAATCGTCGTTTCTCGGCAATGAATATTCACTCCTATCAAAATTATGAATCACAGAAAAACGGGGCGAACGGATGTCCGCCCTTATTTTCGATTAATATCAATCACGGTTTTTGATAACTCTGTCAATCAGACCGTAATCCATTGCCTCCTGAGCGGTCATATAGTTATCACGCTCGGTGTCACGTTTGATTTCCTCAATGCTTCTGCCGGTATTTTCGGCAAGAATATTATTGATGTTTTCTCTGATTTTTAAAATCTGAGTGGCGACTATCTCAATCTCTGTCGCCTGTCCCTGAGCTCCCCCCAAAGGCTGATGTATCATTATCTGACTGTTGGGGAGTGCAAATCTCTTTCCCTTTGCGCCGGATGAAAGCAAAAACGCGCCCATGCTCGCCGCCATGCCCATACAGATAGTGGAAACATCGCACTTGATATACTGCATAGTATCGTATATCGCAAAACCTGCGGAAACAGAACCGCCGGGGCTGTTGATGTAAAGACTGATGTCCTTTTCCGCATCCTGTCCCTCAAGGAACAGAAGCTGGGCTACAACGAGACTTGCGGTCGCGTCGTTAACCTCGTCGGAAAGAACTATTATTCTGTCATTTAAGAGGCGGGAGAAAATATCATACGCTCTCTCTCCTCTGTTTGTTTGTTCTATAACGGTAGGTACCAATGCCATAGAATTTATCCTCCTTTTATTACTTATGTCAGTATTGACACAATCAAGAAGATATAATCACCGAACGGATATTATTCCTCGGTCTTGGCCTCTTCCTCTGCGGGCTTTGCCTCTGTCTCGGCGGCAGCCTTTTTCTGCGTCGTTCTCTTAGCGGCGGGTTTCTTAACCTTAGCTGCAGAAACGACAGCGTCGATGGCCTTGCGGTTTGCGATATCACCCTTAACGGTGTCCTCGGAAACAGCCTTCTTTATATCTTCAATCTTCATCTGATATGCATCTGCAAACTTCTGATACTCGGCATTGAGATCGTCCTCGGTAACCTCGATACCCTCAAGCTCTGCAATTTTTTCGAGCGCAAGCATAATCTTAACGTCCTTGAGAGCCTTATCTCTGTAAGAATCCCGGAACGCTTCCATGGTCATACCGGTGTACTGAAGGTATGTATCAAGGTTCATGCCCTGCATCTGAAGTCTGTAATTAAACTCGTTCGCGGCATCGTCGATAGCTCTCTCGACCATAGCGTCGGGAATCTCGGCTTTAACGAGGTCTGCAACCATATCGAGAATCTTATTCTCAAATGCTCTGTCCGCGTTCTTCTGCTTATTGTCAAGAATGGACTTTTTAAGATCATCCTTATACTCTGCGATAGTATCAAATTCGCTTACATCTTTAGCAAAATCGTCGTCAGCTTCGGGAAGCTCTTTGTACTTAATCTCGTGAAGCTTTACTTTGAATACTGCGGGCTTGCCTGCAAGAGACTTCTCACCGTACTCTTCGGGGAACGTAACGTTAACGTCAAACTCATCGTCAATATTATGACCGATTATCTGATCCTCAAATCCGGGGATGAACTGACCGCTTCCGATTTCAAGCTCGTAACCCTCGGATTTTCCGCCGTCAAATGCAACGCCGTCGGTGAAGCCCTCAAAGTCGATAGTAACGATATCGCCGTTTTCAACTGCTCTGTCCTCTACGGGAATGATTCTTGCATTCTCCTCAAGTTTACGGTTAAGAGCCTCGTCAACTTCTTCTTCCGTTACTGCGACAGTATCCTTTTCGGCTTTAAGTCCCTTGTACTCGCCTAACTCAACTTCGGGCTTTACGGTAACTTTACATACAAGCTCAACTCCATCCTTGCCGATTGACTTGATATCGAAATCGAAAGGATGATCTACAGGCTCAATTCCCGCTTCCTTAACTGCGTCGGAATAAACCTCGGGGAAAGCTATATCAAGAGCGTCTTCATAAAATACGCCCTCTCCGTAATATTTCTCAATGAACGCCTTGGGCGCTTTGCCTTTTCTGAATCCCGGAACCTGGATCTTGCTCTTTTCGCGGTTGAACGCCTTGTCATTTGCTTTGGCAAACGTATCCGCATCAATTGAAAGTTCAAGAGTATATACGTTTGTGTCTGTCTTATTCGCTGATTTTAAGCTCATATTGAAAAATCCTCCTGTCCCTGAGATCAGGGATATATTTTAACTTATGTATTATAACAGATAAAATAAAATTTTTCCACTGTTATTAAAAAAAAATCGACGTAAATACGAGGTACGTTTAAAATTTTTCTATCAATTTTGGACAAAATGAAAGAAAATCAGCTGAAATTAAACCGAATTTAATAGAGTCCGATTCAAATGACGCGTACTGAGCCGTACGTTGTGCGTGAAGATGACCGAAATAACACCGTTTAATTTTATATTCAAGAAGCACCGAGTATATTTCCTCGCATTTTTCACTGACCGATATCGGCGGGTAGGGAAGAAATACAACAGGTTCGCCGCCGAGTTCGAGTCCGGCCTCAATACTCGTACGAAGTCTCTGCGCTTCTCTCAAAACAGTTTTTTTGTCTGTATCGCTTTCCGCGTCAAAAAACCATCCGCGAGTACCGCACACGGATATATCGCCGACTCTGTATGCGTTATTATATAGTATTTTTATCGAATCAAAATGATTATCGGCTAAATACTCGTTCATCTTTTTCATTGTATTCCACCAGTAATCGTGATTGCCTTTTATAATTATCTTTTCTCCGTTTAAACTGTTTATAAAGTTAAAGTCCTCATAGCATTCGTCGAGTTTCATTGCCCATGAGATATCTCCGGCAAGCAGAACGGTATCTTTATCGGAAACAACGGCGTTCCAGTTTTTTTTGAGTCTTTCAACATAATCGCTCCATCCGCAAAAAACATCCATGGGCTTATCCGTTCCGAGCGACAGATGCGTGTCGCCCAATGCAAATAAAGACATATCGCCGAAGCCTCCTTTTTTGAATAATAAAAAATTTCGAGGGTACAATAAAGTCAAGAGTACTCTTTAATATATATTAACGGTGATGAAAAAAAATGGATAAGAAAATCAAAGAAGTTAAAAACATTAAATGCGACGCTCAGAACTGCGTATATCACACAGGCGAATGCTCCTGCATGGCGGGAAGCATTCACGTCGGCAGCCCCGACGCATGCTCCTGCGGTGAAACAAAATGCTCTACCTTTGAATTAAACAAAGACGCGCATTCATTCTGATTTTCAAACCGAAAAAGCGGGTGGAAGTAAGCTTATCCACCCGCCGATTTTTTATATTCCGAGCATATCAAATACTACTTTTCTCATGCTGTCGGGATCTTTTTCGCAAACAGAGTCGAATCTGACTTTTTTATTTTTAAGTCCCGAGAGCTGTTCCGGAGCCTTAATACCCGTATATTCCTCAAGTTCGTGAACCATGTCGAATTCGTTATCGGATTCGATATTTCCGTTTTTCAGCGCCTCGAGAACGCTGTGAGAGAACTTGTAGGGGCTTGCCGTTGAAGCAATAACGACAGGCGTTTTATCTCCGGTCGAGGCAATATAATCATCGCATACTTTTATCGCAACGGCAGTATGCGTATCGGAAAGATATTTATACTTATTATATGTGTCCCTGATGGTTTCCTCGGTCTGCTCATCGTCACAGCATCCGCATGAGTAAATGCTCTTTATTTTATCGAGCACTTCGTCGGTTACTTTGTATTTTCCCGTCTCTTTCAATGAAGCGAAAATATCTCTTATCGCCTTATCGTCGTTATTATAAAGAGAGAAAAGAAGTCTTTCGAGATTTGATGAAATAAGAATATCCATCGACGGAGAAATTGTCGTATAAAAATCTCTGTTCTTATCGTAGATACCCGTTGTGATAAAGTCGGTAAGGATATTATTTTTATTTGACGCGCAGATAAGACGAGCAATCGGAAGTCCCATATTTTTAGCGTAGTTTGCTGCGAGTATATTGCCGAAGTTTCCGGTGGGAACTACAACATTGATTTTATCGCCGAGCTTTATTCTGCCCTGCTTTATAAGGTCGCAGTAAGCGGAGAAATAATAAACTATCTGAGGAACGAGTCTGCCCCAGTTTATTGAATTCGCGGAAGAAAATACGAGAGAATGTTCATCAAACTTTTCTTTAATTTTCTTGTCCGTAAATATTGTCTTTACGCCCGTCTGAGCGTCGTCAAAATTGCCGTTTATCGCGCAAACTCCGACATTATCGCCCGACTGCGTGCACATCTGAAGCTTCTGCATGGGGCTTACGCCGTTATTGGGATAAAAAACAAGTATTTTCGTTTTATCAACATCGCAGAATCCCTCAAGAGCGGCTTTACCCGTATCTCCCGAAGTAGCGACAAGAATAACAATTTCCTTATTGTCAAGCGTTTTCTTTGCAGCACCGGTAAGAAGGTGCGGAAGAAGCTGTAACGCCATATCCTTAAACGCACACGTGGGACCTTTCCACAGTTCGAGAATATTTACATTATCATGCAGATTAACGACAGGTGCAACATCCTCGGACGAAAATTTACCGTCGGCATACGCGCCCTCGACAAAAGACGAAACCTCGTCAGACGTAAAATCCGTAAGATAAAGCGAAAGAATTTTTTTCGCCCTCTGTTTGTATGAATCGTTAACCATTGAATTTATGAAATCAAGATCAATTCCGGGAATTTCGCACGGAACAAACAGTCCGCCCTCTTTCGATATTCCGTTTGTTACCGCCTCGGCTGACGTAACCTTTAATGAATTATCTCTGGTTGAAGTATATAACATGGTTTTATCCTCACTTTCAGTCAAATGATATTATATCAAATAGAATCAGTAAAGTAAACATCATTTTTTTTAAAATGCGTTTTTTATATGATTGATAACATATTTATCGTCGGATTCAATCTCGACTTCTACGATATCAAATCGGCTCGGCAGGTCAAATTCATATTTCGACCTGAAATATGCCGCAGTACTTTTGATATTCTCCTCTTTCTCTTCGTCAACAGCATACGACGGAGGAAGCATTCCTCCCGCTTTTCTTGTCTTGACCTCTATAAAACACAGACAGCCGTCGCCTGTTGCTATAATGTCAATTTCACCCGTTGAAGAAGCGTAATTTCCAGAAAGAATGTAATAATCATTATTTCTCAGGTATACGACGGCGCGATGTTCTCCGAGCGCACCCAGGCGCAGATGTTCCGGCATCATTTCTTTTCACCCGTTATTTTCTTCAAAAACGAACGTCTGTGCACGGGAGAAATACCGTATTTATTTATAAGTTCATAATGAAGCGCGGTCGGATATCCCTTATGTTTTGCAAATTGATACTGCGGGTATTTTTCGTCAAGTTCTTTCATATAACGGTCACGGCTTACCTTTGCAAGAATTGAAGCGGCCGCTATGGAAATCGACTTCGCGTCACCTTTTATTATCGTATATTCCTTAATTCCCGTGTGAGGTTCGCGGTTACCGTCGACAAGCGCGAGGTCGGGTTTTACGCTGAGTTGCTCGACCGCGCGTTTCATCGCGAGAAACGCCGCGTTGAGAATGTTTATTTCATCAATTTCCGCCTCGCTCGCCGTTCCGATACCGTACGAAACAGCTTTTTCGCATATAAGGTCAAAAAGTGTGTCCCTCTTTTTTTCGGAGAGTTTTTTCGAGTCTTTTATTCCCATATCTTCAAGTCCGTCAGGCAATATAACCGCCGCAGCAAAAACGGGGCCTGCGAGCGGACCTCTGCCGGCTTCGTCTATTCCGCATACGACTTCAAAGCCGTTTTCGTGAGCAAGATGTTCGAATTCATAAGTCATTTTTTAATATCCTCCGGTAATTCGAATGTTATTCTGCCGAGCTTGCCCGCTCGGTATTCGTCGAGAATTGCTATCGCGGCGCGTTCCGTGTTTACTTCTCCGCCGGAAATCAGCATACCTCGTTTTCTGCCTATCATTTCAAGTATTTCATAAGACTGTGCGTCTTCAAAATCCGCTATCTTATATCTTTCGGTAAGTCTCTCGGGATAATTTCTTTTCATCATGTCAAGGAAACGGCATACGAGTATTTCCATATCAAGTATTTGATCCTTTACTCCGCCGGTAAATGCAAGTCTGTCGCCTACCTCGGGGTCGTCGAATTTCGGCCACAGAACGCCGGGAGTATCAAGAAGCTCTATTCCTCCGCCGATAACGAACCACTGATTATTCCTCGTAACGCCGGCTCTGTCCTCAACTTTTGCTTTACCTCCCGCACCCATTTTGTTAACAAACGACGACTTTCCAGTATTCGGAATTCCGATAACCATTATACGAAGAGTTTTGCCCTTCATCCCCTTATCTTCGTTCTGCTTGATTTTATCCTTCAAAACTTCTCTGACAAGAGGTCTGAACGTGTTTAATCCTCTGCCCGTACGGCAGTCGACTGCAAGGGCGGAAGAACCCTGCGAATTATAATACTTAATCCACCTTGACGTGGTGTTTTCGTCAGCAAGGTCTGCTTTGTTAAGCAGAACAATTTTAGGCTTACCCTCGGTTATCTCATCTATTTCGGGGTTTAAACTGCTTATCGGTATACGCGCGTCAAGAATCATCGTTACAGCGTCGACGAGTTTCAGCTGTTCTTTTATAAGACGGCGCGTTTTCGCCATGTGTCCGGGAAACCACTGTATAATCTGCTTTTGCTGATCTGCCATAAATATATACCTCTTTTAAAGAAAAAGACGGAAACCGAAATTCGATTTACCGTCTTACAAACAAAATATTAAAATGTTTCTATTTATTCTGCGGTCTTGCCTATTGACTTAAAACTCTCATAGATATCAAAGTTTCCGAACGGGAACAATCTGCCGTAAACTCTGCCGAGAATATATCTCTCGTCTATCTGACCTATAAGATTTGAACGGCTGTCTGTCGAGGCATTTCTGTTGTCTCCCATAACAAAGACTTTGCCTTTTTCAACTGTAATCGGTCCCTCAAAATCCTCACGTGTGTTCGTGGGACAATTTGTGTACGGCTCATCAAGAGCGTTTCCGTCAACATAAACAATACCGGCATCGAAATCGATGTCGACAGTCTGTCCCTCTGTCGCAATGACACGTTTTACGATAGGTTTATGCAGTGCGTTGGGCTGAACGACAATAACTACGTCGCCGTAATCATAATGCGTACTGCCCGCGGAAACCATAAGCCAGTCACCGTGCTGTAAGGTCGGAACCATGGAAGTGCCGTCTACTCCGACCAGTCTGAACACGCACGAAAACAGAATTATAATCGTGATAATCGAAGACATAACAACCGAAGCAAACTCGTAAATATTATCTACAATTTTCTTTTGCATAATGAAACACCTGATTTTAAATAAAAAAGGGACAAATAATTGCCCCTCCTGCCTGCGGTAAAAACAGACTTCACAGACAAAAAACAAATTATAAAAATCGTCTTAGTCCGAAGAATTCCGATAAGCCGAAAGGACTGCGCACCCCTTCGGCTGATATCCGAAAATTATTTAACGAGCTCTTTAACCTTAGCTGCCTTACCGACTCTTGAACGAAGATAGTAAAGCTTAGCTCTGCGAACTTTACCGTATCTGACAGTCTCAACCTTAGCAACGTTGGGCGAATGAACGGGGAAAACCCTCTCAACGCCTACGCCGTAGGAAACACGTCTTACGGTGAAGGTCTCGCTGATTCCGCTGCCCTTACGAGCGATAACGGTTCCTTCGAATACCTGAATTCTTTCCTTCTCACCCTCACGAATCTTAACGTGTACCTTAACGGTATCGCCGACAGTGATAACGGGGGGCTCAGCCTTGATGGAATCCTGAGCAATCATTTTTAATGCGTCCATAATTTACCTCCTGAATTTTCAGCCGTTCTTAACGTGATATAAAACGCGACAGAGGACCGACCGCTTTAATGTACGCTGCGTATCATTAACCGCCGTTCAAACAAAAAATGCCTGAACGCACATGAACACTGATATATAATATCACACAAAATCACGGATTGCAAGTGTTTTTTTACCTGAAATCGGATTTATCTAAAACAAGAAGACCGTATCTTATCATAGAAACAGGGAGTATGTCTTCATTCGTGTATGATTTTATCGCCGACATAAGATTAATCGGGTTGATATTGCTCTCGTTTGAACACGGAAGCGTAACGTCAAGCACTATTTCGTCATTTTCTATCTTTATCAAATAATCCGAAAGATGCGCGGAAATATCCACGGTTTTCATCGTTTTTCTGCCTCTTTGCTTGCCGGGCTTTTCGCATTTCAATTCACCCGACGACATGGCGGCCGCGATTTTATCATACAACCCGGGTTCGTCGTCTATTTTAATGATATACTTTGCAAATGCGAGCTCGTTCGTCTTATGAACAGGTTCTGTTATTTCGATAATTCTGAATCCCGGAGGAAGCTGGGCGTTTAATCTTTCGATTATTTCGCCGTCGGAAATCTCCCCCTCTATCCTCATATCCATAGGCTCCCTTACGCCTTCGACGCCCAAAGGCATCGGAGCGGGAAAATTGAGATAGGGATGCGGGTTAAATCCCTCCGTGTACCAAAGGGGAATATTTGCCCTGCGTACGGCTCTCGTCATGCACCGCATGGTATCGAGGTGCGAAACAAATCTCAAAAGACCAATTTTTTTAAACCACACTCTTATGCATCGCATCGCATTTACCTCCGTTCAGTTTTGCGGCACCGCATCCCGCGCATTTTTCACGGCAGTTAGGTGTTGTAAGCCCCGCATGAGCGCGTTTGTTTTCTTCTATAAGAAATTCTTTTCTAATTCCGACATCCATATGCTCCCACGGGAAAACCTCGTCGTATTCTCGTTTTCTGTTAGCATAAAAATGCGGGTCGATTCCGCATTTATTAAACGCGTCCATCCATCTATCATAATTAAAATAATCATCCCAGCTGTCGAATTTACAGCCCGAACGCCACGCCGTTTCTATTACATCGCAAAGACGTCTGTCACCTCTTGCCAAAACAGCCTCCATAAAACTGACGGGGATATAATGACACGACGCTTTTATTTTCTTAGAAGTAATACTGTTTTTAAGATGCTCCTGTTTTTCTGCAAGCATCTCCTGAGTGTCCTGAGGTTCCCACTGGAACGGAGTAAACGGCTTCGGAACAAATGACGACGCGCTGACAGAAACGTTTACACCCTTGCCCTTAGGCTTGTCGGGGTTTTTATAAAACTCATCAACAACGGTCTGCGCGAGTTTTGCGATTCCCTCAACATCCTCGAGCGTTTCGGTCGGAAGCCCCAGCATAAAGTAAAGTTTTACGGCTGTCCATCCGCCCGCGAACGCCTTAGCCGACGTTGTGAGAATCTCCTCCTCGGTTACGTTTTTATTTATAACATCTCTGAGTCTCTGCGTTCCGGCCTCGGCGGCAAACGTCAGAGAACTTCGTCTTACCTCATTGAGTTTTTTAACAAGCTCGTCCGGGAAATTATCAGCTCTCAGCGACGGAAGCGCTATATTAATATTATTAGGAATAGTCCAGTCGAGAAGTTTTGAGAGAAGTTCGGGAAGCTGTGTGTAATCGCTGCTCGAAAGAGAGCACAGCGAAATCTCGTCATATCCGGAAGTTTCACACAAAGCTCTGCACTGCTCGTTTATAGTGTCGGCTTTTCTCTCCCTTATCGGACGGTAAATGAATCCCGCCTGACAGAATCTGCATCCTCTGATGCATCCTCTGAAAATCTCCGCCGTCGCTCTGTCGAAAACAACGTCTATATACGGAACTATAAATTTATCGGGATAATAGCATTTATCAAAATCGCTTACGACTCTTTTTCTGATTTTCTCCGGCGTGCCCGACTTCGGAATAATGCGTTTTACCGTATTATCGTCGTTGTATTCGACATCGTAAAGAGACGGTACGTATATACCCTCTATCTTTGACGCAGCAACAAGAAATTCACTTTTAGACGCATTCTTCGCCTTATATTCTTTATATAAATCAAGAAGTTCGTTCATCACTTCTTCGCCCTCGCCAAATTCAAACACGTCGATAAATTCGGATAAAGGTTCAGAGTTGCATACGCACGGTCCGCCCGCGATAACGAGGGGTGACAGCGATTTCCTGTCAGCACTTCTGACAGGAAGTCCCGCAAGGTCGAGCATATTCAAAACGTTCGTATAACTCATTTCATATAAGAGAGTAAAACCTATTACGTCGAAATCTTTTATATAATCTCCGCTTTCGAGGGCGAAAAGAGGGATATTACGTTCCCTCATGACTTTTTCCATGTCCTCCCACGGCGCAAATACACGCTCACACCACGAATCGGGACGTTCATTTATAAGAGAATATAGAATTTTCATGCCGAGATGCGACATACCTATCTCATATGAATCGGGAAAACAAAATGCAAATCTTAAATCTATGTCATCCTTTTTTTTAATAATACAATTAAGTTCACCGCCGATGTATCTCGCGGGTTTCTGCACCAAAGGCAGAAGTTTTTCGACTTCCCTGTTCATTTACACACATCCTTATGCATTATACATACGTATTATATATTAAAAATTTTATTTTTTCAACAGTCGTAAAAGAAATGAAAACGCAATATAGAAAAATGCGATTGTGCCGGTTATTTCCGATTTAAAAACAATAAGTATAACGGCAAACAATACAAGCGTGCAGATCCCTGTAAAATTAAGAACGGTATCGGCACGCTGTACGCTTGATTTCATCAAAATAATATTATAAAGAAAATTTCCTCCGTCAAGAGGAACGATAGGAAGCAAATTAAAAAAAGCAAGGCTCGCATTTATTATAAGCGAAGTAATAATAAACCGAGAATCCGTATTTATAATTGTCAAAATACAAAAAACAGCCGTGAGAATCAAATTTGCGCACGGTCCTGAAAAAGCGGTCATCGCCTCGTTTTTCAGCGTAAAACGAACCGTATCGTCATAATCAAGCCTCATGCCGAACATGCCGACAGTCACTCTGAAAGTTCCGTCATAAAGACGGGTAAGAACAGCTATATGCGCGCATTCGTGAATACACGCATAAAAAAGCGCGGTAATATAATATTTTCCGCTCTCAAACGACAGCAAATACGCAAGGACGATAAAGAATAAAAAATGAAGTTTTATCCCGACCCTGCCGATGTAAAACGTCATAATTTTACAGCATATGACGGGTCGAGCTTCACGCCGTTTCTCCTTACTTCAAAATGAAGGTGGTTCCCCGTTGAATTTCCCGTACTTCCGACAAGGGCAATAGTATCGCCCTGTTTAACAATATCGCCGGCAGAACATTTTAATTCACTGCAATGGGCATAAAGGGTATTGATTCCGTCGTCATGCGCGAGTAAGACGTAATTGCCGTACCCGTCCGAATATTCGGCTTTAACAACTTTACCGGAATTCGAAGCCTTTATCTTATTCCCGGCGCCGGAGGCAAGGTCTATTCCCGTATGCACTCCGTTTCCGCCCGCTATCGGATCCTCTCTGTAACCGAACGGCGACGATATCGTATAATCGTCAAGCGGTTTTATGTATTTTGAAGATATCGAATATTTTTCGAACGATATTCCCTCCAAAACCGACAGATTGTCCGAATGAATGTCGTTTCCGCCCATCGGCACGGATTCGTTTTCATTCGTTTTGACATACGCGGAATTTTTATAATTTTCGGTCTTTTCCCCTTTAATAAACGAAGAAACTGCGCTGTACGCCTCCTTATAATCTTCGGATGAAAAATCCCTTTTCATAAGTTTTTCATACTGCGAGCGAATCGATTTTCCCGTAACGGAATCGCCCCGGCAGAATATGAACATAATCGCAAGCAGTACGGCGCAGACAATAAACTGCGTAAGCATAACAACTGAAAAAGCGTCTTTTTTCTTATCTTTCTTTTCTTTGCTTTCGGTCATAATAAAAAGTCCTTTACTGATTTTTTCTCTTTAATTACTATGACCGCACAGTGAGTATTATTCTGTTTTTATATCGAGAACCTCCGAAATATCGCTTATAACAAAGTCTGCGACAGTGTCTCTTACATTCTTTGCACACAGACATGAGTACATTCCCGCGTTACATCCGCTGCCGACGTCAATTTCCCTGTCCCCGATCATCAGACATTCTTTTTTATTAAGATTAAAGGTTTTTACTATATAATTGAGCGCGTCGGGCGACGGTTTTGACGGAAAATTATTAAGACTCGTTACAAATCCGTCAAATAAATTTATAACGTTATATTTTGCAAGATAGTAAAGCGCGGTATGGTCTCTGTGAGTATAAAGATAATTTTTACCGCCGTGTTTTACGATTTGATTAAGAGTATAAACCGTGTTTTTAAAAGGAGAAACAACAGGTTCAAAATGATAATCCGACTCGTACGAATCAAACTTTTCTATCATATCGTTCGTACATTCATAGCGGTCAAAGCACGTCTTATAAGATATTTCAAACAAAGCCTTTGCTTCGTCATAATCGACCTCAACGCCGAATTCGCCCATCGCCTTAACAAAACACGCCGTTATATGTCTGTAGCTGTCAAAAAGCATTCCGTCAAAATCCCATATATAATTTTTAATCACTGTTATCCATCCTCCGTTTATATTTCCCGTCCGGAAAACTGCGTCATGTACAGTTCGTAGTATTTGCCCTTCTGTTTTATCAGCGAGTCATGATTGCCCTGTTCTATTATCCTGCACTTATCGAGTACGACAATCATATCCGCGTCGCGTACCGTGGAGAGTCTGTGCGCAATTATCAGGCTCGTCCTCTCTTTCATCAGGTTTTTACCATAGCGTCCTGTATTCTCTTTTCCGTTCTCGTGTCGACGCTCGACGTAGCCTAGTCGAGAATGAGAATATCAGGGTCTGCAAGAAACGCTCTTGAAATAGTAAAAAGCTTGCGCTGTCCCTGCGACAGATTTTCGCCGGCATAGGACAGAACAGTGTCGTACCCGTCCGAAAGACGGTCTATCATTTTTATCGCAGTTTGCAAGCTGAGAAGATTTTTTCATTTTTTCATCGTCCGCCGTCTCGTCGGCGTATTTTAAGTTGTTTCTTAACGTTTCCGAAAAAAGTACAGTATCCTGCAAAACGATTCCTGTTTTCTTTCTCAGCGCCGATAAATTCATATCCCTTATGTTAACGCCGTCAATAAGAATTTCTCCCGAATCGGCGTCATAAAAGCGGGTTTGCAGATTTACAACCGTCGTTTTTCCGCTTCCTGTCGCGGCGACCATATACAACGGAGCAATAAGCGTGGGAAACCAATATTATTTAAGATACCGAAGCATAAAAAACCTCCCGATAAGTCTAAATATTATCACAAAACAAAAAGAAATTCAATCAGGCATTTTTTACTTTAAAAAAATTTTTTAATATGTTATAATTACTGATATCAATACAGAGAGGTATAATTTTATGCAAAGAAAAAGCGGTGTGCTCATGCACGTTTCTTCCCTTTGGGGCGATTATTCCGCGGGGGCGTTCGGCGATGAGGCGAAGGAATGGATAGATTTTATTTCTTCATGCGGATTTTCAGTCTGGCAGGTACTTCCGTTCTGTCTTACGGACGAATGCAATTCCCCGTATAAATCATACAGTGCGTTCAGCCTGAACCCTAACTTTATTTCGCTGAGAAAACTTTATGATAAAGGACTTCTGACAGCGGAGGAACTTGAAAACGCAAGGCAGAAAACTCCGTATTCATGCGAATTCGAACGTCTTGAAAAAGAGCGTTTTCCTTTATTAAAGAAAGCAGGAGAACGTTTAAAAGATAGAAAAGAAATAGATAAATTCATATCGAGCCGTCCGCACATTAAAAAATTCTGCGAATTTATGGCGCTGAAAACTGCAAACGATTCAAAACCGTGGAATGAATGGAACTGCGCGGTTCCCGACAACGACACTTTCGAGACGTGGAAATTCATAGAGTATGAATTCTATGTTCAGTGGCTCGAAATTAAGGAGTACGCGAACAAAAAAGGCGTTTCGGTTATCGGTGACATTCCGATATATGTTTCCTACGACAGTTCCGACGTGTGGTCGGATCCCGAACAGTTTCTGCTCGACAATGATATGAAACCCACGCTTACCGCCGGAGTTCCTCCTGATTATTTCTGCGAGGACGGACAGTTATGGGGCAATCCTCTCTATGACTGGTCTGTCATGGAGAAGGACGGATATAAATGGTGGCGTGAACGCATCGAGTTTATGACCGAACTTTTCGACGGAGTCAGAATCGACCATTTCAGAGGACTTGAGTCTTATTATACAATTCCCGCAGACGCAAAAACAGCTAAAAACGGGACATGGAAAAAGGGTCCCGGAATGAAACTGATAAATGCGCTTAAGGGGTTCTGTAAAGACAAATTGATTATTGCCGAAGACCTCGGCGAGATCACGCCCGAAGTCTATGAACTTGTAGTTCAAAGCGGTTTTCCCGGCATGAGAGTTTTACAGTTCGGCTTTCTCTCCGACGCTTCAAGTCCGCACTTACCGCACAACTATATAAATAACTGCGTCGCATACACGGGAACGCATGACAACAACACGCTTTTAGGCTACGTATGGGACCTCGACGAAAATACGAGAAAACGTCTGCTCGAATACTGCGGATTCAAAGGCGCCGACTGGAATTCATGCTATGACGATATTTTAAGAACAATATTTGGTTCATCGGCAGGACTCGTCATTCTCCCGGTACAGGACTTACTTCTGTACGGAAGCGATACGAGGCTCAACACTCCGGGTAAAGCATTCGGAAACTGGAGTTACCGAATCACAAAAGACCAGCTTAAAAATATTAATAAAAATAAATTCATAAAATGGAATAATATATACGGAAGAATATAAAAAATGCGGGTGTCTGCTTTACGCAAACATCCGCTTTTTATTCAATTATCCGAGTCTTAACATTTCGTCAATACATTTTTTTGCCTTGAGTCTCGTTTCCTCGCTCATGTCTATTTCCTCGCCGTCGGTACCCTTTAAACAATTCAATACGTCAACAAGAGTCGTAAGTTTCATATTATGACAAACGCAGTCTTTTGACAGCGGATAGAACATTTTATCCGGGCAGTCAAACTGCAAGTGCTGAACTATGCTGTTCTCCGTTCCGATTATAAATTCCTTTTTATCGGACTGTTTTGCAAACTTCATAATTCCCGACGTACTACCGACATAATCGGCAAGAGCCGTAACCTCGGGTTTACATTCGGGGTGAACAAGTATAAGCGCGTTCGGGTGAGCTTCTTTTGCAGTCTTTACATGCTCCGCCGACATTCTCGCATGTGTCGGACATCCGCCGTGAATTAATTTAAATTCCTTTTCGGGCACATTATCTTTAATAAACGTACCGAGATTGATATCGGGAATAAATAGAATTTTATCACTGTCGAGTTTTCTGACGATATCGAGAGCAGACGCGCTGGTCACGCAAACGTCACACTCTGTTTTAAGTTCCGCAGTTGTGTTAATATATGCTACAACGGTATAATCGGGGTACATTTTTTTAAGTTCGCGAAGCGTAGGTGCGTCAAGCTGCTCAGCCATGGGACATCCCGCGTCTGAAGATGAGAGAATAACCGTTTTATCCGGAGCAAGAATTTTCACGGTCTCAGCCATAAAACGGACTCCGCACATAAGTATATTTTTCTGACTCTGCTTTGCCGCCTCTTTGCTCAAGGCAAAGGAATCGCCTACAAAATCCGCAATCTCGAGTATATCGTGTGACTGATAGCAGTGGGCAAGAATGCAAAAGTCTTTTTCTTTTTTAAGTCTTATAATTTCATCCTGTATATCACGAAGCATAAAAAACTACCTCACATTTTGTTTTTCTCATTTTAACACTTTTATTTATTTAATTCAAGCATATATTCGCCGTTTTCAAGTTCTGCATAATTACCGCCGTTATTCTCAATCGAATATTCGGACGGTATTATAATTTCGCCGTGAACACCCTCGTCTGCGATTACGGTAAGTTTTATTTTACCGTCTGTTCTAACCCAATTTACTTTTATCCTGCCGCCGACGGTTTCATATTCACCCTCGGCGTAATCAAGTTCGCAGATAAAACACGGAGAAACTTTAACAAACGAGGAATCGTTCCTGTACGGATTAACTTTGATTCCGGCACAGTATTCGATAAACCATGCGGATATATCGCCGAACATGTGATGATTTTGTGAATTCGGGCGGTCGGTTTCCCTTAAAAAGTCCTCGGGCAGAGCCGTTAAACCTCTTTCAACAAAGTTACCGTACGACGGATAATCACGGCGCGTTATCATTTTAAACGCAAGTGAGGAATATCCGAAGTCGGAAAGGACTCTGAACAAAACTCTCATACCGAGAATTCCCGCGTCAACATGAAAGTCACTGCGATTTATGATCTCGACGAGGCGTTTTACGGCTTCGGGCTTTTCGGCGTTATCAAAAACATTGTAATATACTGCCATCGCCTGTGAGGTCTGACATGAACCTATCGCTGTCATTGTATTTAAATCTATAAGATATTTTCTCACAGACGTGCGGATTGACGAATAAAGAGAGTCACAGTATTCCTTTTCGGCGGTTTTCCCTAGTACGCCGAAAATATACGAAGCTTTTTCGATTATACTCATACACGTTACGCTGTCCGTAAATTCAAGAGGAGATTTTACCTTCGTGACGGGGCACCAGTCACCGAGCCCTATGGCTATCAGACCACGCTCGTTACGGCGTGAGGAAATATATGCGCAGTATCTGAATATCGCGCACTCGTTATCCTCGAGAATCTGCCTGTCCCCTCTTAAAACATACGAAAAATAGGGGATGTACGTTAAAGCGGCATCCCATGCCGGACCGTTGCCCCACTCAAATCCCCATCCTGCCGTGGGGACAATTCCGGGCAGTGCACCGTCTGAGCGCTGGGCGGCTCGTATATTATTAAGCCACTCCCTATAGCTGTTCACTGCGTCGAGGTTCATCAATATATGTTCGCACGAGAGAGCCGCGTCGCCCGTCCAGCCGTTTTTCTCTCTGTGAGGACAGTCGGTCGGAAAATAATAAAAATTAGACAAATCGGAATTTCTCGTCATTTTCTGCAATGCATTTGCGGTTTCATCCGAACAGGAAAAACCTCCGAGCTCTTTAATATCCGAATTATATATGATATACTCGAGTAAATCCTCGGTTGCTTCATCTTCCGTTATGCCGAGAACAACGCAGTATCTGAATCCGTGATACGTGAATACCGGTTCGAATTCTTCCTCTGCCCCGCCTTTTAGAATATAAATATCCCTCTGCGAATATCCGTCGGGACAGAAACATATGTTGCTCGTATCGGGTTCACCGTCGGGCGCATAATACTCGCCGAACTGTAAATCAATCTGCCGTCCGCGCTCGCCCCTGATTTTAAGTCTGACGGTTCCCGCCGTGTTTATTCCGAAATCATAGAGGAAACCCTCATGTTCTTTTGACGGAAATTCCTTGTACTCTTTTGCAACATCGCCTCTGGGATGATAATCTTTTAAAATGCATTTTCTTATTTTTACTGGTTTTATGACTCTCTGCCGTTTTATTGCTTCGGCGGTACAGAGTTTTTTTTCACCCCTCGCCGGCATGGCTCTCAGAGCCTTTTTCCACATTGAATCGTCAAATTCAATATTCGTCCAGCCGTCAATTTCTTTTCTCGCGTCATAAAAGCATCCGCATCTCAAATCGTCGAATATTACGGGCGAATCGGCTGTTTTTACATTCTCGTCGGCTTCCTCGACAGAATACGAACCGTCTTCATACTCCGTTTCTATACTGAAAGCCGTCTGAGGCGCACTTCTGAACAGAGCCTTGTCGAAATCCCATATTCCGCCTCCGACGCAGTTTAACATTCCGTTGCCGAGATGAACACCCAAAATATTTTTACCTTCCGAAATAAAAGGAGTTATGTCATACTCATCATAATAAACTATATCGTCGGGATTTGAAATGTACGGAGCAAGAATACCCTTAGTGATTTTTTTACCGTTAATATACGCATCGTAAAATCCTAATCCCGTTATAAACAAAACGCATTTTTTAACGCGGTCTTTTATTTCAAAACTCTTTCTGAAGTACGGAGCCGAAACAAAATGGGTATATGTTGAGTAGTCATCCGACGCTTTTATAAATTTATTTGAAAACATAAATTCTCCTTTCAAAAAAAAACGGGGCTGTCTGTTTCGGACTAAACCCCGTTATAATTAAAACTGTCAGCGGACTGCACTGATTGAATTAAAAATATTTCTGATAAATTCAAATACTCTGTATATAAATGTCCTGATTTTATTTAAGAAATTTCCGGTATCATAACCTATGTTACCATGAAACTCACCGTCATACTTAACTTCGTTGAACACTGCGGAATCTATATTTTTCTGAGTATTAAACGGAGCCTTGTCAAGATTTGCACCGGGAAGATACTTTTTTGCAACACCGTAAAGTTTCGCGCGAGAAAATTTACCGCTGTTTGTCTGCATCGCAGAGCCCCATTTTTCCAAAATCGTCTCATATGAATCGGATTCTGCATTAACAGTAAGTTCAGAAGATGAAGAACTGTAAACAAACCAGTCGGAATGTTTAGCCCAGGAATTATAACCTTTATATGTCCAAAGGGTCCAGCTTAAATTGTTGGAATCATAAGCATTTATAGCGAAATCAAGAGAAACTTTGTTGCCGACGGGATGAAATTCACCCGCATATTGAGGTACATTATATCCCGAACGCCAGCCCGCCTTTATTCTGTTTGTATAATCCGACTCGGTGTCGTCATACTGATGATACTGATAAACTACGCCTTTCCAGTTGTATGACTTGGGATTAGGCAGTTTATCTATCGACCATGTACCTATCATTGTCATAATTCTCGTGGGATCCTTAGCTCTTATCTCTTCATAAGCCATATCGTAGAATTCCCAAATATATCTGTGATTTCTTTTAAGCAGAGGAACATCACACATAGGTTCGTTGAGCAAATCAAACATAGCGACCGCAGGATCGCCCGCGAAACGTTCGGCGATAACACCCCAAAGTTCCGCAGCCTGCTGACGGTAACGTTTACCTGTATCGTTCTGATCAAAGAAATGATAGCTCTTGCCGTTGTCGTTACCCTTTCCGCAGTGGTCGGTATAACCCTGACATCCGTTTGCCCCGTGGAGATCGAGAATTGCATAAATACCGTATTTACGGCACATATCGACAGCCCATTCAAGTCTCGAAAGATCGATTTCGCCGTTCTCGTCTCTTACCCATGTACCGTTATCGTCGGACTGGAAGTTTCTGTACCAGAACGGAATTCTGACGCAGTTAAAGCCCATATCGGCAATATTTTGAAAGTCTGTCTCTGTGATCCAGTTGTCCTGGTATACGTCGTAAAGTTCTCTCGTCTTTTCGACTCCGAAACGTTTTTCAAGTATATCCATTGTATAAAGATCGCCTTTTTTATCATTGCTTATCGGGCAGAACCAGTCCTCCATGATAAGCCAGCCGCCGAGATTGAGACCGCGCAGTCTTACCTCCTCGCCTCTTCTGTTATAAAGCTTTTCACCGTTAACGTAAAGAGCGTCGGACAATGTAATCGAATTATAAGACTGCACACCGTTTTGATCGTCGTATGCGAATGCGGTTGACGTAAACGTCGTTACAAGCATTAAGACGGCAAGTAAAAAAGCCGAAAGTCTGACGGAAACTTTTTTCATAGTTTTTTTCTCCTTTCTTAAATAAAAGACACCGCCGCGGAGGCAACTGCTGCTGTCGCCGCGAATACTAAAATATTAAACTACTTTTACACCGATAACTGCCTTTTCGCCGTTGATATTCCACTCGGCGGTATTGCCCTCGGCTTTACCGACCTCTATGCTGTCTGCAAGAACATCGCCCGCGATATCGGCTTTATGAGAAGCGACAATTGCGTTAAGCTTATCGCTGCCGTCAATCGTAAGGGCTATATGATCGGTTACGTTAAAGTCTGCATCCTTACGCATGGTCTGAACCTTACTGATAATCTCACGGACAAAACCTTCGTTTATAAGCTCCTCGGAAAGAACCGTATCAAGAGCGACCGTAACGCCGTAATCCGTAAGTGTAAACAGACCGTCTTTCTGTTTTGTTTCAATGAGAAGATCCTCTTCGCAGAGTTCGATATCCTCGCCTATATTAATAACGAGTTTACCGTCGGCTTTAAGCTGTGCATAAGCCTTTGCGCCGTCGAGAGAAGCAAGCGCATTTCTGATAGCGCCGAGCTTTGCGCCGTATTTGGGTCCGAGAGTCTTCATCTGAGGCTTGAATACATAATTCGTAAGAGCCGAAGTATCGTCTACAAATTCAACGCTCTTCACATTAAGCTCGTCCTCAATTATATCGATATAAAGTTCATCAAGTTTTTTGTCAGCTTTTACAAACATCTTTGCAAGAGGCTGACGGTTCTTAATATTTGCGCCGTTTCTTGCCGCCCTGCCGAGACTGACTACGGAAAGAACCTCTTCCATATCGTTTTCAAGATCTTTATTGATATAATCCTTGTTAACCTCGGGGAACGAGCAGAGATGTATGCTCTCGGGAGCATTCTTATCAACGGAGCGAACGAGATTCTGATATATTTCCTCTGTCATAAACGGAATCATGGGCGCGGCAGCTTTCGAAACTGTTACGAGAGCGGTATAAAGAGTCATATAAGCGTTAATTTTATCCTGCTCCATGCCCTGTTTCCAGAAACGTTCTCTGCCTCTGCGGACATACCAGTTACTCATCTCGTCAACAAAATCCTGCAATGCCTTTGCCGCCTCAGGAATCTTATAATCGTTGAGATTTGCGTCAACATCGCCGACCATGGAATTGAGTTTCGAAAGAAGCCACTTATCCATGACGGAGAGTTTATCATATTCGAGTTTATAATTATTCGGGTCGAAATTATCTATATTAGCATACAGCACAAAGAACGCGTATGTGTTCCACAGAGTACCCATAAACTTACGCTGACCCTCGGTAACGGCTTTACCGTAGAATCTGTTGGGAAGCCAGGGAGCCGAATTTGTATAAAAATACCAACGTATAGCGTCCGCGCCGTATGTCTGAAGAGCGTCGAACGGGTCGACCGCATTACCCTTGGACTTCGACATCTTCTGTCCGTTTTCGTCCTGAACATGTCCGAGAACTATAACGTTCTTGAACGGAGCCTTGTCAAAGATAAGAGTAGAAACGGCAAGAAGCGAATAGAACCAGCCTCTCGTCTGGTCGACAGCCTCGGAAATGAAATCCGCGGGGAACTGCGCTTTGAACAGCTCTTGATTTTCAAACGGATAATGATGCTGTGCAAAAGGCATCGAACCCGAATCGAACCAGCAGTCGATAACCTCGGGAACACGTTTCATAACTCCGCCGCATTCGGGGCACTTGAGCGTAACAGCGTCGATATACGGTCTGTGAAGCTCTATGTCATCCGGGCAATTGTCCGACATCGATTTTAATTCCTCAATGGAACCTACCGAATGTCTGTGTCCGCAGACGCAGCACTCCCAAATATTAAGAGGAGTACCCCAGTAACGGTTACGGCTGATTGCCCAATCCTGTACGTTTACAAGCCAGTCGCCGAATCTGCCCTTGCCTATACTTTCAGGAATCCAGTTAATTGTATTGTTGTTTCTGATAAGATGATCCTTAACCGCGGTCATCTGAATATACCACGACTCTCTCGCGTAGTAGATAAGCGGGGTGTCGCATCTCCAGCAGAACGGATAGTCATGCTCGAATTTCGGAGCGGAGAAAAGAAGTCCTTCTTTATCAAGGTCTTTCAAAACCTCGGGATCTGCGTCCTTAACGAATAATCCCGCGTAAGGAGTCTCCTCTGTCATGTCGCCTTTGCCGTCAACAAACTGAACAAACGGAAGGTCATATTTTCTGCCGACTCTCGCGTCGTCCTCGCCGAATGCGGGCGCACAGTGAACGATACCGGTACCGTCGGTCATAGTAACATAACTGTCACACATAATGAAAAACGCCTTTTTCTTCTGCGATTTCGCTTTTTCGTATGCACATTCGTAAAGAGGCTCGTATTCCTTATATTCAAGGTCGCTGCCCTTGAATTTTTCGAGAATTTCGTACGCGCTCTGTCCCTCTTGAGCAAGAGGTCCGAGAACTTTGTCAAGCAGAGCGACCGCCATATAATAAACTCTGCCGTCGCACGCTTTTACCTTTGCATACTCGTCGTCGGGGTTTACGCACAGCGCAACGTTTGATGGAAGAGTCCACGGCGTAGTCGTCCATGCAAGGAAGTAAGCGTCTTCGCCCTTAACCTTAAAGCGACCGACAGCCGAACGTTCCTTAACGGCCTTATAACCCTGCGCAACTTCGTGAGAAGACAGCGGGGTACCGCAGCGGGGGCAGTAAGGTACTATTTTAAATCCTTTATAGATAAGACCTTTTTCATAAATTTTTTTAAGAGCCCACCATTCTGACTCGATATATGAATTATGATAAGTTACATAGGGGTTCTCCATATCCGCCCAGAATCCGACGGTGAATGAGAAATCCTCCCACATCTTTTTATACTTCCATACGTTCTCTTTGCACATCTCGATAAACGGCTCTAGACCGTATTCTTCAATCTGTTCCTTGCCGTCGAGTCCAAGCTGTTTCTCAACTTCAAGCTCTACAGGCAGTCCGTGGGTATCCCAGCCGGCTTTACGCGGGACCTGATATCCCTTCATCGTACGGTAACGAGGAATCATATCCTTAATAACACGCGTCAGAACATGTCCGATATGCGGTTTTCCGTTAGCGGTGGGCGGTCCGTCGTAGAATATATACGGAGTACCTTTTTTAGCAGTTGTCTTTTCGAAAATTTTGTTGTCTTTCCAGAACTTCTCTATCTCTTTTTCACGCTGAACGAAATTCAGGTCGGTAGAGACTTTTTTGTACATAATTACAGCTCCTTTAATACGGCGGCTGATAAATAAAAAAGCCCTGTCCTGTAAGTCAGGACAAAGCAAACTTTGTTTAAACCACCGAAACATACAAATATATGCGTTCCCGTAACGAGGGAATACCGGCAGCGCTTAATTACCTCGGCTTTCAGCGCGCAGCTCGGGAGTGATACACGTATATGGCTACTCACACCGCGCTCACACCATCCGCAGTTCGCTTTGTTTTTCGCCGGAATACGACTGTCTCCGTCATAGCTTTTATTTTATTTCATAGTGATTTTACCACAGGAAAAAAGCGTTGTCAAGTAAGCAGAGTATTATTTCTTTTTCAATTTATAAAACTTATATATTCCGCGTATGCTCAGCGCCGTACAGACAAAGACCGCCGTCCTTTTCAGTACAAACGGAACCGCCGCCGAAACCGAGGACGGAGAATGAGTATAAACATATTCAGTGACAGGACGTTTAAGTTTTGACGAAAGCAGATCCTCCGCAGTAAGCGTATATGTCAGATATGAGCGCGGATTATTTTCGTCAATATCAAGGATTCTGACTCCCCTTTTCATACCGGGACCGTACGTATTAAATCCGCATCCTTGGGTATAACCCAAATCTATTCCTCCGTAATTTATAACGAATGAATTATTGTGGTCATGACCGAAATAAAGCCCGAGCACGTCGCCTTTTTCTTTAAGTGCTGACAAAAATCCGTCGTCAAATTTTATCGACGCAAAATTTTCGCCCATGAACATACCTTTCTTATAAAGCGAATCGTCAAGTCTGTAATATTCTTTATTAAATTCTCCCGCACCTTTAAACGAACGGCTGTCGCGTCTGTCCGATATAACCGCTGTTTCGTAAATTTCAATCGGAGGAATATGGCAGAACGCGAGAGCGGGCAGAGCTTTTTTATATGAATCTCTTATTTTTCTGTATTCATTCTGCTGTTCGGCGCTTACGCCGTCGTACTTGCCCGTGTCGAACATATAGACGTTAAATATAGGCTTTTCTCCGTCGTGAGAATAAATCGTTTTATATGAAAACGGAGAATATCCGCCGGATGAATTCGAATTATTAAGACACAGTCCGCTGTCCTTATATGTCATGAACTGAAAATCGGCAGAGCATTTCTTTGAAATATCATGATTTCCGAACGTAAACAAAAACTTAACGTTTCTTTTTATAATAGGCTTCAGTACATTTTCTATCGTTATTTTTGTTTTAGTCCGAACATCGCCCGAAACCATTGAAACTCCGTAACCCTTTACCTGGTCGCCGGTAAAAACAACGAGGTCGGGCTGCGCATAGTCCAACGCTCTGTCGATAAGATTTACCGTATCGGGATTCGTCATGCATATTTCCTGCACGTCGGCTATCTGCATTATTCTGAAATGTCCGTTATCCGAAAAAACAAGCTTGTTATTCATAATAATCACCGCCGTTATTATACGTTAAAATATATATTTGTGTCAACACGGTTAAATTTATAAAATTGCCTCTTGAAACTTTATCATCATTGTGATAGTATCAATCAGGTGATACGAATGTATATTAATGATAAAACATTTAAGGACGCGCCCGAATACGAAATCTCGCCGGGCGAAAAAACGGTTTACTCCGTATTAAAAGAACTCGGAATAGACTTTGAACGAGCCGAACACGACAGAGCCGACACGATAGACGACTGTCTCGCCGTCGAGCAAGTCCTCGGAGTCTCAATATGCAAAAACCTGTTTCTGTGCAACAGACAGAAAACAAAGTTTTATTTACTTCTTATGCCCGGAGACAAGCCGTTTAAAACAAAAGATCTTTCGTCACAGATAAACTCGGCAAGGCTCTCGTTTGCAGATTCAGGCGCGATGGAAAAATATCTCGGAGTAACGCCCGGCTCGGTAAGCATTCTCGGCTTAATTTTCGATAAAGAAAACGACGTCACGCTTTTAATTGATTCGGATTTATTAAATAATGAATTTATAGGCTGTCATCCTTGCAAAAACACGGCTACGCTTAAAATCAAAACAGAGGATATACTCTCAAAATTCCTGCCTTACGTAAAGCACGAGTATACAACTGTTAAATTATAAAGAACAGAGGAATTAAAAAAATGGCACATCAATCACCCGTCACGGCAATAATCGTAGGCGGAGGACACAGATCTTTTATATATGCGTCTTATGCGCAGAAACATCCCGATGAACTTAAAATAGTCGGAATAGCTGACCCTGATACAAACAGATGCCGTGAGGCCGCCGAAATTTACGGCTTCGGCGAGGATATGATTTTTTCCTCGGCGGAGGAACTTGCAGAACATAAAAAACTTGCAGATACAATTATAAACGGCACAATGGACAAGCTCCATGTAAAAACGTCGGTTCCGCTTCTTGAAAAGGGCTACGATATCCTTTTGGAAAAACCGTTTGCCGATAATAAAGAGGAAATGGACAAGCTTGTTTCGGCAGTAAAAAAATACAACCGCAAAGTTATGGTCTGCCATGTTTTGAGATATGCTAAATTCTATAACGAGATAAAAAAAGTAATCGCGTCCGGAAAAATAGGCAGAATAATCAATATTCAAACGCTTGAAGACGTAAGCTATCATCATCTTTCAACCTCGTACATACGCGGAAAATGGGCAAATTCAGATGTATGCGGAACATCTATGCTTTTAGCAAAATGCTGTCATGATATCGACATTGTGACATGGCTGATGTCTGAAACAAAACCGGTCAGAGTTTCAAGTTTCGGTTCTCTCTTCCAGTTTAAAAAAGAAAACGCTCCCGAGGGAAGCGCAGACAAATGCATGGACTGCAAATATGCGGATTCGTGCAATATGTCAGCCAAGACAATATATCTCGAGCACCCTGAAAGATGGACGTTTTACGTTTGGTCTGAGCTTATGAAGGGTAATGAAAAACCTACTCTCGAACAAAAAGAACAGTACTTGCGAACGTCTACGCCGTACGGCAGATGCGCGTATAAATCGGATAACAACGTCGTTGACCATCAGTCGGTTCTTATAAATTTTGCGTCCGGAGCGACGGCAACTCATAACATGACGGGCGGAACTCCGTATTCACAAAGAAGAATAAAGATAACGGGCACGCTCGGTTCGATTGAGGGCTGTTTCGAGGACAGCAAATTCACCGTCTATATGATAACCCCAAAACCCGAAAGCGGTTATACGTCGGAAGAATTCGACCTAACAAAAATCGCGTCGGCATTCGAAGGGCACGGCGGCGGAGATATGGCTATCGTTGAGGATTTCATAAAATACATAAAAGGCGAAAAAGTATCAATAGCGTGTACCAGTATTTTTGACTCCATACTCGGACACGAATGCGTATTTGCCGCGGACAAGTCTATGCTCCGCGACGGCGAAAGCATTGAAATAAAGTAACAAAAAATCAGTCCTCCCATAAGATATTACTGAGACCGGCGTAGATAAGCCGACGAACTCAGAAAAATATCTTTAAGGAGGATTTTTTTATGAACGACAGAAACGACGTTTCATGCAGAAAAATAAAAGAAGCCGTTTGTATCGATACCGACAGAGTTTACGACTCCTGCGCGGATAAAGACTGTCTTGCCGATTTGAGAGTATATTTTACGGATCAGACCCAGCAGTTAATCGATAACGCGGTATCGGTGAGATGCAGAGGATGCGAGGTGCTCAACGTATGTACCGAGATTGAGCGCGTACCTTTTAACAAGGGATTTTACTCGGTAGACCTCACTTTCTTCTTCCTTGTTTCACTCGACGTATTCACCTCGGCGCAGTGCCCCGAAGAAACCGTCTGCGGACTGTGCATGTTCTCTAAGAAATGCATTCTTTACGGCAGCGACGGAAACGTCAAAATCTTTTCATCCGAATTTGCGGACAGACAAAATGACGAACATCTTCCGCCCGCAACGACCAGCCCCAAAGCAAAAGTTCAGGTTGCAGAACCCATATGCCTTGACGCAAAACTCTGCCGTCCGTGCGACTGCTGTTCAAGCATCAGGGATGGAATTAATGTCCCCTCTTACATCAGAAACAGATTCAGAGGCTCGCTCTGCGCTCCTTCCGACTCAAAAGCCGTCAAAGTCACTCTCGGAGTATTTACCATTGTTCAGCTTGAAAGAAGCGTTCAGATGCTTATCCCGGCATACGATTTCTGCATGCCGTGCAAAGAATGCGCATGCGATACGGAAGACCCCTGCGACGCATTCAGAAGAATCAAATTTCCCGTTGACGAATTCTTCCCGCCCAATCAGAGAGACATGGGTGTCTCGGAACTGTCGGATGCTCCCTCGTCCGGATGCGGATGCTCGTCAAACAGAATCTGATACAAAAAAGTCCGCCGATTTAAAATCGGCGGATATTTTTACTGCTTTTCTTATTCGGCGTTTTTCTTCTCTGTTTTTTTACCTTTATAATCGGGATCAAGTTTCTTTCCTCTCAGATAGAAAAACACAATTGAAACTGCATACGACGCAATTCTTAATATTACGGAAAAATTCGTAAGCGCCGCGGATGTATCCTTGTACGTCGCATTATAAAGTATCGAAAGTACGTTGACTATTACGGCTGTCAAGGTAAATATCGCGCAGAACAGGGCAAAGTTATCCGTTTTGTTCTGCGATTTTTCCATGTTGTAAACGCGCATCATATAAAGTCCCGTTATCGTCTGAAGCGAAAGAACCGTTACCGCGCCGTAAACTATACCGTAAAGAATCTGAACGTTTTTTAATGCGTTTGCAATCACCGCATCGGAAGGAGAAGACTGAATCTGATTTTGCAGAACGCTTGAACTTACGAGTATAAAACACATGGCAACGGAAAGTATTACGGAAAAAACGCAAAAAACAATAGATAAAATATTGAAATTGCGTCCAGTATTCGGATAAGCCGTGTCTTCAAGCTCGTTTGCCTTTTTCAAAAGTGAAAATCCTCTGAATGAGAGAACATATCCTGCGATTACCACAGCCATTGCAATGCATAGAATATATATAAGAGCACTGCCTCCGAGCATCTGTCCGACAGTCTGTAAAATATACGAAATCAGCAGAACAATGCTCATAATATAAAGCGTTTTGTTGGAATATATCTTGTATTCCAGCGCCATTTTTTGCTTTTCATTCATTTAAAACGCTCCTTTATTAAATTCTTCGTACGCTTTTGCGGTAATATCGGACAAAACCCCGATTTTCCTATCTATATCTTTTGCAAGCTCAAACTGCGAACGGCATCTGTCGAGATTATGCTCAGGATAAGATATACCGAAATATACGTCGCCGTCTATGTAATCGTTTAAAAATCTCATTCCGCATTCAAATGTCATCATCCACGCCGACAGCGGAAGCAATTCTATTTCCTTTTCGGTAAGTGATTTTGCCGCCTTTGACATATATCCTCTTACATACTGTCTGTAAAGTTCTTCGTCAAGAGAAACTTTGCTTAAGTCTTTTTCGTCCTCAGCTCCGGTGTTCGCACCGTAGCGTATTGCGTCGCCGAAGTCATAAAGCGCACTGCCCGGCATTACCGTGTCAAGGTCAACAACACAGACCGCCTTTTTAGTATCCGAGTCAAACATTACGTTGTTTAGTTTAGTATCGTTATGCGTTACCCTCATAGGCAGTTCGCCGGACGAGAGCATATCGACTATAATTCCGGTCTTGTCACGGCTGTTTAAAACATATGATATTTCGTCAGGAACCTGAGATACTCTTCCGGCAGTATCATTCTTTACGCTGTTTTCGAAATTAATAACTCTTTTTCTCGTGTCGTGAAAATCCGGTATGGTTTCATATAATTCGTCCATCGGAAAATCGGAAAGAAGTCCGAGAAAGTTTCCGAAAGCCTCTCCTACGGAAAAGAAGAGTTCGGGACTCTCTATAGCATTGTAGGTAAATGAATTTTCGACAAAATTATATATACGCCAGCAAGAACCGTTTTCGTCAAAATAGCAGCTGTCCCCGCTTTTTGTCGGAAAAACCGTAAGAGTTTCACGCTGTACGTCTCCGCCGTTGAGCGCGATTTTATTTTTGAGAAAATCGGTAACTTTAATGACGTTAGACATAAGCTGAATCGGATTTTTAAAAACCGACGTATTTATATTCTGAAGTAAAAATCTTCTGCTTACGCCCGAATCAGAGCAAGTTACATAAAATGTTTTATTAATATGACCGTTATCAATAACTCCGTAGCCGGTTATTTCCTCGGGAATATTAAAATTAGATGAAATGCTTTTAACCTTTTCAAAAAGCTCGTCCATATTTTTTCCTTTCAAGTTTTGTTACATGCATAGATTATATACTTTTAAAACTTAATAGTCAATAATTATCGTGATTAACTCTTTACATAAGAAAAAAAATATTGTAAAATGTATACATAAAATTATATTCGGAGGTCTGTTATGAAACCAAAATACAAAAGAATACTGCTTAAATTAAGCGGTGAAGTTCTCGCAGGAGAGCAGGGACACGGTTTTGATTTCTCGGTTATATCTACAATAACCGACGTTGTCGCAAAATGCGCCGAATCCGGTACGCAAATCGGAATCGTCGTAGGCGGAGGAAATTTCTGGCGAGGACGTTCGTCCGGCTCTATGAACAGAACAAAAGCCGACCATATAGGCATGCTCGCGACCGTTATGAATTCTATTTGCCTTTGTGACGCGCTGTGTCAGGCGGGAGTCAAGTCAAAAGTTCTCTCTAGCGTTGAAATGTCGCCTATCGCAAAGCAGTACTCTTTTGACCTGGCGGAAAAATATCTTTGCAAGGGTTACGTCGTAATTTTCGGCGGCGGTACGGGTTCTCCGTATTTCAGCACAGACACGGCGGCGTCTCTCAGAGCTGTTGAAATCGGTGCCGACGTACTTTTGAAAGCCACGAACGTCGACGGCGTTTATAACAAAGATCCGCATAAATTTGACGACGCAGTTAAATTCGACACTCTTTCCCATGAGGAAATAGTTGCAAAAGGCTACGGCGTAATGGATTCCACTGCGGCGGCTATGTGCAAGGATAACAATTTACCCGTATTAGTATTCAATCTCACAGACCCCGAGAATATAGTAAGAGCAGTTTCGGGCAAAAACGTCGGAACACTTATCATCGACTGATTAATATTCTAATTTCAATTCAGGAGGCTTAACCATGGAAGAATTATTTAATAAGACAAAAGAAAGAATGGACAAAAGTATTAACGCACTTAAAAGCGAATACGATTCTATAAGAGCCGGACGCGCAAACGCAAAGGTTCTCGATAAAGTTTACGTAGACTATTACGGCACTCCTACGCCTATTAACCAGATGGCGGCTATTTCCGTAGCCGAGGCGCGTGTTCTGGTAATTCAGCCGTGGGACAAGTCAACATTAAAACCCATAGAAAAAGCAATTCAGGCTTCCGACGTCGGCATCAACCCGCAGAACGACGGAAACGTTATCAGACTTAACTTCCCCGCTCTCGACGGAGACAGACGTAAGCAGTTAAGCCGTGACGTTGCAAAAGTCGCAGAGGAAGCAAAAATCGCAATCAGACAGATCAGACGCGATTCTATCGACGCTCTTAAAAAAATGAAAAAAGACAACGATATAACAGAGGATGATCAGAAGAACGGCGAGACCAAAATTCAGAAGATCACCGACGATTATACAAAGAAAATCGACTCTATAGCCGAGGCTAAAACAGAGGAAATCATGTCCGTATAAGGCGGGAATAAAATTGGATAAAGAATTACCTAAATTTGAAGTACTGCCCCGCCATGTCGGCATTATTATGGACGGCAACGGCAGATGGGCAAAAAATAAAGGACTCCCGAGAAGCGAGGGTCATAAGGCGGGCGCAAAAACGTTTCGTAAAATCGGCGAATTCGCGGCGGACATAGGTATTAAATACCTTACGTTCTATGCGTTTTCGACGGAGAACTGGAAACGTCCCGAGGATGAAGTTCATGCGATAATGAACCTTTTCAAGGATTATCTTGACGAGGTTATTGACAGAATTCTCGAAAACCGGGAGCGCGGAATCAGACTGCATTTCATCGGCGACCGTTCCGCGCTGAGCGAAAACCTCCGCGATCTCATGGAAAAAACAGAGGCAATAACCGCAGATAAGGATAAGGTTCATCTTAATATTGCGATAAACTACGGAGGCAGAGCCGAAATAGTAAAATCGGTAAGAGAGATTGCAGAGCTCGTAAAAAAAGGTGAACTTTCTCCCGAGGATATAACAGATGAAACAATTTCAGACCGTCTCTACACCGCAGGACAGCCCGACCCCGACTTAATCATACGTCCGAGCGGCGAATTCAGACTGTCAAATTTCCTGACATACCAGTCCGCATATTCGGAATTCTGGTTTTCGGATATTTTATGGCCGGACTTTACGGAGGACGACCTGGTTACCGCACTCAGAGCGTTTGAAAAAAGAAACAGACGCTTCGGCGGAGTATAAATTATAAAAAAATTCGGCTTGTTGTTTTAAGAGGTTTATTTTATGAAAACAAGAATTATTACAGCTCTTGCGGCGGCATGCGTTTTCATTGCCGGACTTTGCGGAATGTTTACACCGTTTTACCCGTGTTTTGTCGCTTTGATATGCGGAATCGCGTCTTTTGAAATAGTAAGGGCAACCGGCGTAAAAAATACGCTTTTAAAAGTTCTGAGTGTTGTTACAAGCTCGGCTATACCGTTCGTTTGTTTCTTCTATGACAAACTGCCCGATATTCCGCTGTTTCCCGTCGCAACGGTTTACATTGCGCTTTACCTTATTATAATGGTTCTTTCATTTAAAAAGACCTCGTTCGAGGATGTGCTGAACTCGCTGTTCGCGTCATTCATCATACCTTTGGGATTTTCGTGCATGATATTCATAGCTAAACTCTATGAATATTATCCGGACAAATATACTAAGGCAAGCTGTGTTTACTATACGCTGTTTGCATATTTCTGCGCGTGGATGTCCGATATTTTCGCATACTTTGTCGGCAGAAAATTCGGCAAACATAAACTTGCGCCGACCGTAAGCCCGAAAAAATCCGTTGAGGGCGCCGTCGGAGGCGTTGTCGGAGCCGTACTTTTGAATATCGCTCTGCTGGCGGTTTTTGATAAATTTTTCTTCGAAACGCATCACATTACATACACGGAGATTATTATTCTGACAATAATTCTTTCCGTTATGTCGATATTCGGCGACCTTTCGGCTTCGGTTATCAAAAGAAAACATGGAATTAAGGATTTCGGAAACATTCTGCCCGGTCACGGCGGAGTAATGGACAGATTCGACAGCTGTTTCTTTGTACTGCCGTTACTTTATTCGGGAATAATAATTCTTAACGCCGTGTGAGGAATAATCAATGAAAAAGATAGCAATATTAGGTTCGACGGGGTCAATCGGCGTTCAGTCGCTTGACGTCGCCGAAAAACAAAATTATAAAGTAACGGCGCTGACCGCAAACACAAACGTAAAGAAACTTGAGGAACAGGCACGAAGATGGCGTCCCGAGTGCGTCGCGATGTCCGATGAAAATTCCGCAAAGCTTTTAAAAATCGCTCTTTCCGATACAAATATAAAAGTTTATTCCGGCAGAGAAGGCGTGTGCGAATGCGCCTTAAATTCGAGCGCCGACACAATTATAAATTCGATAGTCGGACTTGCGGGACTTCACCCGACTCTTTCTGTTATAGAATCGGGAAAAACTCTCGCGCTTGCGAATAAGGAATCGCTTGTCGCCGGCGGAAAACTAGTTACAGATTCGGCAAAGAAAAATAACGTACCGATTTTGCCCGTAGACAGCGAACACTCGGCTATTTTCCAGTGTTTGCAGGGCAGACCGACAAATAATGCTTTAAAGAAAATAATTCTCACAGCGTCCGGCGGTCCGTTTTTCGGCAAAACGAAGGCGGAACTTGAAGATGTAACGGCGGAACAGGCGTTAAAACATCCGAACTGGAGCATGGGCGCGAAAATCACTATAGACTCCGCAACGATGTTTAATAAGGGGCTCGAGCTTATCGAAGCCGTTTGGCTTTTCTCAATGAAGCCCGAGGATGTTGACATTGTAGTTCACAGGGAGAGCATAGTTCATTCTCTGATAGAATACGATGACAATTCGGTTATCGCCCAGCTTGGACTTCCCGATATGAGAATTCCGATACAATATGCGCTGACATATCCCGAGAGATACCCGTCCCCTGTCGGCGAACTCAATTTAGCCGAAATCGCGTCGCTTTCATTCTACAAACCCGACTACGAAACATTTGAATGCATTAATATATGCAAAAAAGCAATTTCGCTCGGCGGACTTTATCCGGCGGCAGTCAATTCTGCAAACGAAGAGGCCAACCGACTTTTCCGCGAGGGAAAAATCAAATTCGGACAGATTCCCGAATTAATTTCAACGGCGTTTGACATAGTTGAGGACAAAAATACATATACTGTTTACGATATCGACAATCTCGACATTCTCGCAAGAGAACGAGTTAAGCAGTCGGTAAGATAAAGGAGAATAACCGTTGAGTCATTTATTACTGAACGTAACATTTGCCTCCGTCTGGAGCAAGGCATGGCCGATAATAGTCGCAATACTGTTTTTCGGTCTGATAATAGCGATACATGAATTCGGTCACTTCATAACCGCAAAGCTGTTCAAGGTTAAAGTTAACGAATTCGCTATAGGCATGGGTCCCGCGATTTTCAAAAAGAAAAAGGGTGAAACGACCTATGCGTTAAGACTCTTCCCTGTCGGCGGTTATGTAAGCATGGAGGGCGAGGACGAGGCAAGCGAGGACGAAAGAGCGTTCTGCAATAAAAAAGTATGGCAGAAGTTTATCATTGTCGCCGCGGGCGCAATCATGAATTTAATACTCGGATTTATATTCGTCGCAATTCTAACATGTCAGTCCGACCTTATTTCTACAACTTATGTACGCAATTTTTACGACAACTCCGTTTCGTCACAATTCGGACTCGAGGCGGGCGACAAAATAACCGAAATCAACGGAACAAAAATATTCTCGACTGCAGACATAAGCTATTCATTCGGACGTTCCGCCGACGAAATTCAGAAAATTAAAGTCACGAAAGACGGCAAGGAAACCGAAATCAATGCAAAACCGTTTGATATCACAGTAAAAAGAAACGGTGAAAAAAAAGAACTCAAAAACGTTTATTTCGAAACGTATGAAAAAGACGGTCAGACAATCATAATATACGACTTTGTCGTAATAGGCGTCGATAAGACGTTCGGCAATGTTATAAAAGCAACGTTCAGGGACTCTGTTTCGTACGCTCGTCTTGTATGGCTGAGCCTGTTCGACCTTGTAACAGGACATTACGGACTCAATGATTTATCTGGTCCCGTCGGAACCGTTACTCTCGTAGCCGACACGATATCAGACGCAGCGCAGTCCGCGGCAAGCGGAGGCAAAGCTGACCTTTCGTCAATTTATATCATAATGGCGTTTATTTCTATTAATATAGGAATATTCAACCTCATGCCCATTCCCGCGCTTGACGGAGGCAGACTGTTTTTCCTTATAATAGAGGCAATACGCAGAAAACCGATTCCCGCAAAATACGAAGGACTCGTACATGCAATCGGTCTCGTGCTTCTGCTCCTGCTGATGGTTGTAATTTCATTTAACGATATTCTTAAACTGATAAAAGGATAGTGCTTTTGATGAGAAGAAAAACAAAGGAAGTACGTATAGGCAATATAAAAATAGGAGGAGATAATCCGATAGCCGTTCAGTCGATGCTCAACACCCCCGCGTCGGATTCCGAGGCGTGTGTAAGACAGGCTAAACAACTCGAAAACGCGGGATGCGAAATAATCAGAACGGCTGTTCCGAGCCTTGACTGCGTTAAAACAATATATGCGCTTAAGGAAAATATAAACGTCCCCGTTGTCGCGGATATTCATTTTGATTACAGAATCGCGTTGGAATGCGCCGAAGCCGGAGTTGATAAAATCCGAATCAACCCCGGAAACATCGGCTCTGACAACAGGGTTAAGGCGGTCGCGGACAAATGCCGGGAAAAGAATATCCCCATACGCGTCGGCGTAAACTCCGGTTCGCTCGAAAAAGAAATTCTCTCAAAATACGGCTCCCCCACGCCTGAGGCTCTATGCGAAAGCGCGCTTTATCACACGTCGCTTCTTGAAAAATTCGACTTTGACAACATCGTTATTTCATTAAAATCATCCGATGTAAAAAAAGCATATGACGCTTATACTCTTATTTCACAGAAATGCAATTATCCGTTACATATCGGAATAACGGAAGCCGGAACACAGCGCATGGGCATTATTAAGTCCTCGGCAGGGCTCGGCGCGCTTTTATTAAACGGAATCGGCGACACTATGAGAGTTTCGCTCACCGCCGACCCGGTAAACGAGGTTTATGCCGGATATGATATTTTAAAAGCGCTGGGAATCAGAAAACACGGCGTGAATATCGTTTCATGCCCTACGTGCGGGAGAACGAAAATCGACCTTATTTCCCTTGCTTCAAAAGTTGAAGACGCACTCAAAGACTGCGATAAACAAATCACCGTTGCCGTAATGGGATGCATAGTAAACGGCCCCGGAGAAGCGAGAGAAGCCGACATCGGAATCGCCGGAGGCGACGGATGCGGACTCATATTTAAAAAGGGAGAGATAATGAAAAAACTTCCTGAAGATGAACTTCTCCCCGCACTCCTTGACGAGATAAATAAACTGTAATTTATATAAAAAGAATTTAACGCTCGTCTGCCGACGATTCTCTTACATCCGAATAAAAAACCGGGACTCGATTTTTTTATCAAGTCCCGGTTTTGTTATTTTATTCGTAAATTTTATTTTGAAGTTTTGCCGCGAATCTCAAAACGCTTCTCGCTTCTTTGCTTGTTGCTTTACCGTCGGAATCAACATCCGACGCCTCTTTCGTAACGTCGTCGGGACTGTCAAGTCTCGCCGCGATTCTTAAAATTGTCCTCGCGTCCTTGGCGGTAATTTTACCGTCGGGCGA
>DJEG01000099.1 GCA_002431305.1 Ruminococcaceae bacterium UBA5904
ATATAAACCTTATGGGTTCGACTTTCTTTTGCTATGAAAAGACGCGCCGAACCGTTTTCCTTGAATGATTACGGTTCGGTGTGTTTACTGTTTTATTATTTTATTTTTTCAGCATTTTCTTGAGATACTGTCCCGTATAGCTGTTCTTAACTTGTGCAACATCCTCCGGCGTACCTTCGGCAACGATAGTTCCGCCGCCGTTTCCGCCCTCGGGACCCAGGTCAATTATCCAGTCCGCGCTTTTTATAACGTCGAGATTATGTTCTATAACGAGTATCGAATTGCCCGCGTCGGCAAGCGTTTGCAATACGTTTATAAGCCTGTGAACATCCGCTGTATGAAGTCCGGTCGTCGGCTCGTCGAGGATATAGATAGTCCTGCCCGTCGCACGTTTTGAAAGCTCTGTCGACAGCTTGACTCTCTGCGCCTCGCCGCCCGAAAGTCCCGTTGCCGGCTGACCGAGTTTGATATACCCGAGTCCTACGTCATAAAGCGTTTTAATCTTACGGTAAATCTTTGGTATCGGCTCAAAGAATGACATAGCTTCCTCAACGGTCATATTCAGAACGTCGCTTATGCTCTTTCCCTTGTACTTAACCTCAAGCGTTTCGCGGTTGTACCTCGCGCCCTTGCATACGTCGCACGGTACGTAAACATCCGCAAGGAAATGCATTTCTATTTTGCATATACCGTCACCCTGGCACGCTTCGCATCTGCCTCCGGCTACGTTGAACGAAAAACGGCTCGGAGTATATCCGCGGATTTTTGCGTCCTGAGTCTGAGCAAAAAGCTCCCTGATATCATTAAATACGCCCGTATACGTAGCGGCGTTCGACCTGGGCGTTCTGCCTATCGGCGACTGGTCAATATTAATAACTTTATCAAGATGTTCAATACCTCTGAACTCCTTATGTTTTCCGGCAAATTTCTTTGCATTATTGAGTTCGGCGGCAAGTTTTTTATAAATTATTTCATTAACAAGCGACGATTTACCTGAACCCGATACGCCGGTAACGCATACGAATTCACCGAGGGGTATATTAACGTCGATATTTTTAAGGTTATTTTCCGCAGCCCCGATAACGCTCAGAATCTTACTATTGCCCTTTCTCCTCGTTTCGGGAACGGGAATTTTTCTGACTCCGGATAGGTACTGCCCCGTTATTGACTCCTTACATTTCTTTATATCGTCAACGGTACCCGAGCATACGACGTTACCGCCGTGGATTCCGGCGCCGGGACCGATATCGACAATGTAATCCGCCGCATACATTGTGTCTTCGTCATGCTCTACAACGATAAGGGTGTTACCGATATCGCGCAGATGCTTCAGCGTATCTATAAGTTTGTCGTTATCGCGCTGATGAAGTCCTATCGACGGTTCGTCAAGGATATACAGCACGCCCATGAGCGATGAACCGATCTGCGTTGCGAGTCTGATTCGCTGACTTTCACCGCCCGACAGCGTCCCTGCGGAACGCGCAAGTGTTAAATAGTCAAGCCCGACGCTTACAAGAAAATTAAGTCTTGACTTAACCTCTCTTATAATCTGATCGGCAATCATGGCTTCCCTGTCGGTAAATTTAAGCGTATCGAGGAATTTAAGCTCGTCGGTAACGCTCATTCTTACAAATTCGTCGATATTGATTCCGCCGACGGTAACGGAAAGCATTTCGGGACGAAGGCGCGCGCCCTTGCACGTCGGGCAGTCGCATTTCGTCATGACCTGCTCGATATCGGCTCTCGCCCAGTCGCTCGTTGTCTCCTTATAACGACGTTCAAGGTTGTTGATAATTCCTTCAAACGCAGTATTATAGCTTCCGCTTCCGTATTCGGTCGAACGTTTCATTTTAAGTTTTTCGTTCCCGGTTCCGTACAAAAGAGCGTGAAGCCCCTCTTTGGAAATGCTTTTGACCGGCGTATTCAAATCAAATCCATACTTTTCGCCGAGCGCGTCAAAGTACATTTTTGCAATAGATGATTTTTCACTCTTCGACCAGCCGGTAGCGTTGATTGCGCCCTGAGCTATCGAAAGATTCTTATTAGGAATAACGAGATCGGGGTCGACTCTCATAAAAAAGCTCAGTCCCGTACATGTCGGACACGAGCCGTACGGATTATTGAATGAAAACATTCTCTGCGACAGTTCGTCGATGCTGATTCCGTGTTCGGGACACGCGTAATTCTGCGAGTACAGCGTTTCATTACCGTCCGAATCAACGACGAGAACGGTTCCGCCCGACAGCTTTGACGCAAGCTCTATCGCGTCGGAAAGCCTGCTTCTTATTCCGTCCTTTATAACGAGCCTGTCGACAATAACCTCGATACTGTGCTTAATATTTTTATCAAGAACGATTCTTTCCGATAAATCATAAATACTGCCGTCGATTCTGACTCTGACATAGCCCGAACGTCTTGCTGAATCAAGCTCTTTTGCATGCGTTCCCTTTTTGCCCTTTATAATCGGAGCAAGAATCTGAATTTTCGTTTTTTCGGGCAGTTCGAGAACCGCGTCGGCTATCTGGTCGACCGTCTGCTGTTTAATTTCCTTACCGCACACGGGACAGTGAGGAATACCCACTCTCGCATATAAAAGTCTTAAATAATCGTATATCTCCGTAACCGTTCCGACGGTTGAACGCGGATTTTTTGAAGTCGTTTTCTGGTCTATTGAAACTGCCGGCGAAAGTCCGTCTATCGAATCGACGTCGGGCTTGTCCATCTGTCCTAAAAACATTCTCGCATAGCTTGACAGCGACTCGACATAACGGCGCTGACCCTCTGCGTATATCGTGTCAAACGCAAGCGACGACTTACCCGAACCCGAAAGCCCAGTAAAAACCGTCAGCGAGTCGCGCGGTATTTTAACGTCGGCGTTTTTGAGATTGTGCTCTCTCGCGCCTTTAACTGTAATATATTTTTCTGCCATTTTATTTTCCCTGCTTAAGTTTTTCTATTTTATCTCTTAAAAACGCCGCATGTTCGAATTCGAGTATCTTTGCCGCCGCTTTCATCTCTTTCGTAAGCGATTCAATGAGTTCTGCGCGCTCTCTCGGCGACATGCGTTTGTGCGACTTCTTGTCGACGTCATTCTTTGAACTTATTTCGAGAATCTCGCGGACAGGTTTTACAATCGTCTGCGGAGTTATACCGTGTTCAGAGTTATACTTCATCTGCTTTTCGCGTCTGCGGTTTGTCTCTCTCAAAGCCGCCTCCATAGACGGAGTGACCGAATCGGCATACATGATAACCTTGCCGTCCGCATTTCTCGCCGCTCGTCCTATCGTCTGAATGAGAGAAGTCTCCGAACGCAGAAATCCCTCTTTATCCGCGTCGAGAATTACGACGAGCGAAACCTCGGGTATGTCAAGACCTTCACGAAGAAGGTTAATACCGACAAGCACCTGATACTCGCCGAGTCTTAAATCCCTGATAAGCTCCATTCGGTCAATTGTATCTATATCATAATGCATGTAACGTACTTTTATACCGAAGCTGTCGAGATAGTCTGTAAGACTCTCCGCCATTTTCTTAGTAAGAGTCGTAATAAGCACGCGTTCTCCGCGGTCTTTTCTTATATTAATTTCCGATATAATATCGTCAATCTGACCGTCGACGGGACGGACTTCAATTTCAGGGTCAAGCAGTCCCGTAGGACGGATAAGCTGTTCTGCTACGCACTCGCTCTTGCTCCGTTCGAATTCTCCCGGCGTCGCGCTGACAAATATTTTCTGACCGACTTTTGAATAGAATTCGTCAAATGTAAGCGGTCTGTTATCGTAAGCGGACGGCAGTCTGAATCCGAAGTTAACAAGGCTGTCCTTTCTCGATTTATCGCCTCCGTACATGCCCCTGACCTGCGGGAGCGTAACATGCGATTCGTCGACGAAAAGGATAAAATCATCCGGAAAATAGTCTATTAAAGTAAACGGCGGTTCGCCCGGTTTTCTGCCGGACATAACGGCGGAGTAGTTCTCAATTCCCTTGCAGAATCCCGTCTCTCTTAACATTTCGATATCGTATTCGGTACGCTGTCTTATTCTCTGAGCCTCTATCAGTTTACCCTCTTTTTGAAATTTTTCAACCTGAGTAAGCATTTCCTCATTTATCTGAGCTATCGCCTTTTCGAGTTTTTCGGGTGCGATAACATAATGAGACGCGGGATAAATCGCGACGTGCGAGACGATGTTTTTAGTTTCGCCCGTAACGGGGTTAAACTCCGAGATTCTGTCTATCTCATCGCCGAAAAATTCGACTCTTATCGCATATTCGAACGTATAAACGGGGAAAATCTCGACAGTGTCTCCCCTGACTCTGAATTTATTTCTGATAAAATTAATATCATTTCTCTCGTATTGAATTTCAACGAGTTTCTGTATAAGCTCCTCACGGCTTTTCTCCATGCCCTGCCGTAACGAAATAACCATGTTTCTGTAGTCTATCGGGTCGCCGAGCGAGTAAATACACGAAACGCTCGCAACGATTATAACGTCCCTGCGCTCGGACAGCGCAGACGTAGCGGAGTGGCGGAGCCTGTCAATCTCGTCATTAACAGCAGAGTCCTTTTCTATATAAGTATCGGTCTGCGCAATATACGCCTCGGGCTGATAGTAGTCGTAATAGGAAACAAAATATTCAACCGCGTTTTCGGGAAAAAACTCTCTGAACTCACTGCACAGCTGGGCGGCAAGCGTTTTATTGTGAGCGAGAATCAGCGTAGGACGATTAACCTTGGCTATTACGTTCGCCATTGTGAACGTTTTACCTGAACCCGTAACGCCGAGCAAGGTCTGTTCGTTATATCCCTTATTAAGTCCGTCGACAAGCGTTTTTATCGCCTGAGGCTGGTCACCCATGGGCTTGTATTTTGAATGTAAAATAAACTTATCCATTTATTGTCTCCGTAACAGAACAAATATTCTGTTACAATTTTATAATGTTTATCTCCCGTTGTCAAGGTCATATAACAATATTGTAATTAAAAGAGACAGTAAAAAATTCCTCGGCAATTCTGAGAACCGCCAAGGAATTTTTACGGAATATGCACAATAAAGAATTGTTATTTTTTACGGGAGAAAAGTCCGTGTTTAACGTATTCGGACGACGAAGCGGAAATAAAATCATAACCCATGTCGGTTATCGCCTTTTTGAGCTTTTCGGTATCCAGCTCATCTTCCGAGACAACAACACACTCTCCCTTAGTGTGAGATGCCGAAACCTTTTTTACTTTAAAGTTATTTCTTACGGCGTCCTGTATGTGATTTTCGCACATAGAACAAGCCATACCGTTTATTTTAATAACAGTCTGAACCATAAATCGGTCGCCTCCGATAGAAATTCAATTAACTGATTCAATTAACTAAATGCTAAGTCTCTCTCCTGCAAAGATTATCGAGACTGTCGTTTTCCATTCCGGAAATCAAAGCGCACGACGCGACTTTTATATCCGATATTCCCGGGAAGTCTCTGCATAAAATTCTTGAAACAACGTTGTAATACCGTTCGATACGTTCGGCGGTTTCCCGTCCGTGTTCCGTAAAGAACGCAACCCCGGCGGCTCCTCTGCTTATTAGTCCCATTTCGGTAAAAACATTCATCATACTGTGAACGCTCGGCTTTGAAAGATTGAGCATGTTCGCTATGCGGGTACATCTCATTCCCTCTCCGCTTTTATCAATTTCGCGCATTGCCAACAGATACAGAATGTTAGACGCTGTCAGAGATCTTTGATAATCAGTCATATTAACCTCCGGATATTACGCGTAAGAAGCGTTTTACCGCCCCTTACGCATAATTTAATTACTTCTTTTCTTTTGCCTTTTCTTCTGCGTGCTGATGGCAGGAGCCTGCCATTGCGCAGTGTGCACAGTTGTTACCGCAGGTAGTTTTGCCTTTTTTCTTATCCTTTATCAGCTTAACAATTATAAGCGCGACGATTAAGATAAGCACGAGGCAAATAATTATCGTACCTATATTTTCAGCTATCCATGCAAACATATCTGACTGACTCCTTTCTTTTTGAATGTTTTTTTAATTATTTCTTTGAAGTCTTAACCTTAGCTGTAAGCTTCGTAGCCTCTTTGTAAGGACGAACAAGCATGTAGATCATACCCGCAAGGATTGCAAATGCGAATACGAGAGCAACAATGTCGCCTGCACCGCTGATTTCGCCGGAGAAGAGTTTTCCGAAGTTATTAATCATAAGAGCTATGCAGTATGCGAATCCGCACTGATATCCGATTGCGAACCATGTCCACTTTGCATTGTTCATCTC
>DJEG01000078.1:0-200 GCA_002431305.1 Ruminococcaceae bacterium UBA5904
GTTTATCCCTTTAATAAATTATTTTGTTACTCTATTTCCGATACAAGTACGGGTCTGTGTTCCGCAACGGATTTTTTCGCCGCGAGACCTACTCTTACAGACTGCATACCCGCGTGGATTCCTACGGGAACCTCGGTATCGTTCTCACATGCCGAAACAAACTGTCTCATTTCCTCGGAAAAAGACTCCATATATCTTTC
>DJEG01000078.1:224-8232 GCA_002431305.1 Ruminococcaceae bacterium UBA5904
CTTTCAAGGAAGAAGAACAGCGGTTTTTCGCCCGTTACGCCGTTCGCGTCGGAAACGACCGCGGACGAAAGAGTATCGTTCGACGTTGTAACCATTCCTTTTGAACCGAACAGCTCCGCTCTCTGGTCGTAGCCGTACGCCGCGCGTCTTGAATTATCGATAACGGCAAGCGCGCCGTTTGACATCTTCATCGTAATAATCGCGGTGTCGACATCGCCCTGTTTGCCTATCTCGGGATCGACAAGGACTGCGGAATTAACATAGACCTCCTGCGCGTCGGAATTCGTAAGGAACGCCGCCATATCAAAATCATGTATTGTCATGTCAAGGAAGATTCCGCCCGAAACGGCGATATACTTGGGATTGGGGGGCTCGGGATCTCTTGAAGTGATTTTGAGGATATGCGCGTCGCCGATTCTGCCGTCGTCGTAAGCCTTGCGGATTGCGGCGAAGTTGTGGTCAAATCTGCGGTTAAATCCTACCTGAAACTTAACGCCCGGATGCGAAGCGAGCGCGTCGGCAACCTCTTTGATTTTAGCAATAGAATGATCGACGGGTTTCTCACAGAAAACGTGTTTGCCTGCATTGATAGCCTCTATCGAAATACTCGCGTGCGTATCTGTTGACGAGCATACGAGAACCGCGTCAATGTCCTTATCCTCGATTATTTTATGATAATCCTCATATATTTTTTCAACTCCGTAACCTTTAATAAACGCCTTGGTTTCGTCATTCATAAACGGATCTGAAACAGCCGTTACAACCGCGTTTTTTACGTGATACGAAATGGATTCAAGATGAACCTTGCCGATTCTTCCCGCTCCGATAATGCCTATTCTGAGCATAAATTATCTCCCTTTTATTAAAATTTTATTTTCTCTTCGATTAAATTGTGCCGTCCCATGTGGAAACAACGGTATTTTTGCCCTCGTCCTCGTCGAACCAGCGGGTAGTAACGGTCTTTGACTCCGTGTAGAATCTGTACGCGTCCTTGCCGAGGCAGTGGAGATCGCCGAAGAACGAATTCTTATGACCCGAGAACGGGAAAAATCCGATAGGTACGGGAATTCCGACGTTTACACCAACCATACCGCCGTCCGTATGACGTACGAATTCTCTTGCGAAATAGCCGTTCTGAGTAAAGATAACGGAGCCGTTAGCATAAGGGTTGGCGTTCATGATTTCAAGACCTTCCTTGAAATCCTTGCATCTCTTAATGCAGAGTACGGGACCGAAAACCTCGTCTCTGCCTATCGTCATGTCCTCTGTTACATGATCAAATACAGTGGGACCTACATAGTAGCCGTTTTCGTAACCGTCAACAACGCAGTTTCTGCCGTCAAGGACAAGCTGAGCGCCCTCTTTAACGCCCTTATCGATATCGGCGATAACCTCGTCGTAATGCTTTTTATACGTAATGGGGCCGAGTTTTGAAGTTTTGTCGTAAGCGGGGCCTACCTTGATATTTGCGGCCTGCTTTTTAAGTTCTTCAACGAATTTATCGGCAATACTCTCCTCTACGACGCAGCACGAGAGAGCCATACATCTCTGTCCAGCGCATCCGAATGCGGAGTTGATAACGCCGGCGACGGTTCTCTCAATGGGAGTATCGGACATAACGAGCGCGTGATTCTTAGCCTGACAGAGAGCCTGAACTCTCTTGCCCGCCTTAGCCGCTCTCTCATATATAATCTTGCCTACGGGGGTCGAGCCTACGAACGTGATACCCTTGATATCGGGATGATCGAGAAGAACGTTTATCTCGTTTCTCGAACATGTTACGATATTGATAACGCCGTCGGGAACGCCCGCCTCTTTATAAAGTTCCGCAATACGAAGCGCGGTTCTCGGAGTAAGGCTCGCGGCTTTTAATACTAATGTATTACCGCACGCGATGCATGTCGGAGCCATCCAGCCGAACGGAATCATAGCCGGGAAGTTAACGGGAACGATACCTGCGAAAACGCCGAGAGGTTCGCGGTATTTAACGGTGTCGTAACCTCTTGAAGCGTCCATAATGCTCTCACCCATCATAAGAGACGGAACTTGAGTTGCAAGTTCGGTGCCCTCTTTTGCTTTAAGCACGTCGCCCTCGGCTTCCGCCCAGACCTTGCCGTTTTCCTCCGCAACGAGCATTGTAAGCTCATCCATGTGTTCCATGATAAGGTCGCGGATTTTGTACATAATCTGCGCTCTCTTGACTGCGGGGGTACCGCTCCAGCCGGGGAACGCCGCTTTAGCCGCCGCAACGGCTTCGTTGACCTCGTCTGCGGTACAGCACGGAGCATAGCCCGTAACCTCCCCCGTCGAGGGATTGTGAAGATCGTAGTATTTATCGGTCTTTGACTCAACGTATTGACCGTTGCAGAAATACTTTAATTTTTCAGCCATTATTATATCTCCTTTTGGTAACTTTTAAATTATAAGCCGGTCTTTTCGGCAATGTATTTTCTCGCTTTTAACGCGTATTCGAACGGATTTGCGGCTGCGGGGTCCTGCTCGGCTTCAACGAGTACATACCCATCGTAGCTGTTATCTCTCAATACGTCGAATATCGGGGTAAAGTCGATAGCTCCGTCGCCGGGAACGGTAAATGTTCCGAGTCTTACGCCCTGTAAGAACGAAAGATGATTTTTCTTAACCTCTTCGATTTTCTCGGGGCGGATATCTTTAAGATGAACATGCTTGATTCTGCCTATGTATTTTTTAAGAACGGACATATAGTCCTCACCGCAGTACGCAAGATGCCCCGAGTCAAAAAGCAGACTGAAATATTCGGGGTCGGTATTCTCCATAAGTCTGTCGATTTCCGCCTCAGTCTGAATGACGGTACCCATGTGATGATGGAACGTAAGAGCGATGCCCATGTCCTTGGCAATCTTGCCGAGCTTGTTTACGCCGGTGCAGAGTTTATCCCATTCCTCGTCGTTCATAATGTATTTTTCTTCGAAAATCGCCTTGTCGGTTCCCTGTATGGAATGACCCTGTTCGCTCATTCCTACGACCTTCGCGCCCATTTTCTTTAAGAATGTGATATGCTTTATAAATTCTCTTTCGGTCTCCTCATAAGGCTTTGTAGTAAGGAATGCGGAGAACCAGGCGTTGCATATCTGCATGCCTCTCAAATCGAGAGCCTTTTTAAGAACGTCGGGGTCCTTGGGGTATTTATTGCCTATTTCACAGCCTGTAAAGCCTGCGAGAGCCATCTCCGAAATGCATTGTTCGAACGTGTTTTCGCTGCCTAAGTCGGGCATATCGTCGTTCGTCCACGCTATCGGCGCAATACCGAGTTTAACTTTGTTTTTATCAAGCATATCAATATTTCCTCGCTTTATCCAAATTCTTCTTTTTACTCTCGTAAGCATCGTTTACGCTCTTTTTAGAGCTTATCGAGGCAATGCCTACATGCCACCATGCGCCGTAGCCGTCGGTCATGGTTTTGGGCAGAACCTTTATATCTATAAGAGTCGAAACGGTCTGCTTTTTGCTGTCCTCGAGCGCGAATCTCAATTCGTCGAGATTCTTTGCCGTATAAGTCTTAACGCCGTAGCCCGAAGCGCATGTTGCAAAATCAATCTGTACGAAATCGCCGAGCAGTTCGCCGTTATCGTCACGGCTTCTGAACTCCGTAGCGAGGTTTCCTATGCCGTTGCTCATCTGAAGATTGTTGATGCATCCGAAGCCCGAATTATCAAACAGCAGAACGTTTATCTTTTTACGTTCCTGAATAGAGGTTACAAGCTCGGAGTGAAGCATTAAATAGCTTCCGTCACCGCAGAACGCGTATACTTCCCTGTCGGGTTCGGCAAGCTTTGAGCCGAGCGCGCCCGCAATTTCATAACCCATACAAGAGTAGCCGTACTCCATGTTATACGAATCCTTAACGTCGGTCGTCCACATTCTCTGAAGACATCCGGGGAGCGAACCCGCGGCGGCTACCGCAATCGCGTCGGGAGAAATAACCTCCCTGATAAGCGCGACGGCGGAGGTCTGCGTGATATTGCTTCCCGTCATTTTAACGAAATTCTCGATACTGCTTTCATAGCCCGCCTTTATCATAGGCTCGAAACTTTCGTCGTAACGGTAGTCGGCAAGACGTTTCATCTCTTTCGCCCACGCGTCTTTTGCTTCTTTTATTTCATTGGTATATCCGCTCTTGTATGAAAGTTTCTCAAGCTTTTCGGACAGAGCGTTTATAGAAAGTTTTGCGTCGCCGACGCATTTTACAGCGTCGAGTTTATACGCGTCAAAACGCGAAGTATTTATTGTAACGAATTTAACATTCGGATTCTGATAAAGCGACTTGGATGCCGTCGTAAAATCGGAAAATCTCGTTCCGATTCCGATTATAACGTCCGCGTCCTTAGCTATCGAATTCGCGGCGGCATTGCCCGTAACGCCTATTCCGCCGAGGTTTAAATGATGTGACGATTTCGTTGCGCTCTTTCCCGACTGCGTATCGGCGTAAGGAATATTGAATTTTTCGCAGAATGAGCAGAGCTCGTCTCCCGCTTCTGAATATCGTACTCCGCCGCCGCAGATTATGAGCGGTTTTTTCGCTTTTTCGATAATTGAGGCGATATCGTCAATCTCCTCCGGCTGGGGAACGGGACGGGCGATTCTGTGAACTCGTTTTTCGAAGAATGAATCCGGATAATCATAATTTTCACCCTCTACGTCCTGCGGAAGCGAAACACATACCGCGCCCATGTTACCTACGTCCGTCAGCGCGCGCATTGCGTTTATCATGGCGGTCATAAGCTGTTCGGGACGGGCGACTCTGTCCCAGTAACGGCAGACGGGCTTGAACGCGTCGTTGGTCGTTATCGAAAGAGAACCCGGCTGTTCGAACTGCTGTAATACGGGGTCGGGCTGACGTGTTGCAAACGTATCGGCGGGCAGCAAGAGAAGCGGAATATGATTTACGGTAGCCGTCGCCGCGGCAGTTACCATATTCGCGCTGCCGGGACCTATCGAGGACGAACAGGCGATTATTTTACGTCTGTTGTTCTGTTTGGCGAAAGCCGTCGCGCAGTGTGCCATTCCCTGCTCATTTTTACCCTGAAAAACTTTAAGTAAACCTCTGTCCTCGTCAAGAGCCTGACCGAGACCGACGACTATTCCGTGTCCGAATATCGTAAATATTCCCTCGACAAATTTTGTTTCAACACCGTCAAAGGAAACGTACTGATTGTCAAGAAATTTTACAAGAGCCTGCGCCATTGTCATTTTAGGCATAGTGATTTTTTCCTTTCGTAAAATGAATTGAAATTTTATTTTTCATCGAGAAGCCATTTATGCTCGTCGGAAACGATTCTCGTTGTCTTGTACCACGGGTCGCCGTCAATGTGGCGTATCATCCATACGTAATACATATTATATCCCGGAGCTGCGGCCTGCTCGTGATCCTGTCCGTTTCTTATCGTGCAGAACGAGCCATCCACACTCTTATACACCTCGTCGCCGTTAAAGCACGCGCCGAATCCCTGGGGCTTGTCAAACTGATAGTAATAAACCTCGGGCTGGGGGTGATGATGAGGCGGATAACTCGACCAACGTCCGGGTTTATTGAAAACCTCGCCCATAACCATGTTCGAATACGGAGCATTGTCTATGTCGAACATTGTCGAAACGACTCTGTGACCGGCTCCGTTCCACTGACCGAGACCGAATTCCTGATAAAGACAGTCTTCGGGAGAATAGAACACAGCGTCGAATTTTTTATCGTTATCCGTCTGCTGAACAACAAATTCGCTCGTCTCGACAGCCTCAATTTCAATCGGAGTCGTGCCGTCCGCGTGAAGGCAGTACGGCTTCATCTCGAAGGCGTCGCGTCTTGCGCATTCACGTTCTTCGTTATTCCATCTGAATATTATTTTTCCTTTTATAAGCAGAACCGCAGTCTCATCGCCCGGAGAAAATATCTTTATACTCTCCCCTTTTTCAAGGCGTTTTACCGTGATATCCATATTCATATCGGCATTCTTTCCGTTTCTTGAACACAGAACTTTTTCGCCGTTTTTATCAAAAGGTAAATTTTCAAACATAATTTATCCCTCTTTATATATTAAACTCTTGCGACCATTTCGCCGTACTCTGCTTTTTCGTCGGCAATAAATTTTTCGACCTGCTCAACGTTCGGCATATCCTGAGAGCATGCATGCGAAGCTACGAGCATAGCCGCCGACGCGCTTCCGAATTCAAGACAATCTATAATCTCCTTACCCTCGAAAAGACTGTAAAGAAATGCTGACGTATATCCGTCTCCGCCGCCGAATGATTTAAGAAGTTTTACGGGGAACGGCTTTATCGAAAAGCTCTTAGAGTCATTCGTGTAAGCGGTCGAACCCTCCTTGCCGTGGGTGACGATAACGATTTTCGCATTCTTTTTCGTCCAGTAATCGGCGGAAGCTCTGTCCGTGCCCTCGAGTCCGAGAAGTCCCTCGGTAAGGTCGTATTCTTCACGCGAACCGATAATCATATCGGATTTCTCGGCAACCGCGGAATAGTAAATTGCAATTTCATCTTTATTCTTCCAGTTATACGCTCTGTAATCTATGCAGAATATAACGGGAATATTGTTTTTCTTTGCAAGGCTGACGGCTTTTAACGCGGCCTCTCTCGACGGGCTTTCGGCAAGCGCGGTACCGGAAATAAGAACAGCCGAACCCTCTTTGATGTATTCCTCGTCGATATCCTCACACTCAAGTTTTAAGTCGGCGGCTTCGTTTCTGTACATAACGATGCTCGACTCCGTCGGGGACTTAATTTCGGTAAACGTAAGACCTATCTTCTCTCCGTTCTTACAGCGGACGATACGCGAGGTGTCTATTCCCTCTTTTTCAAAAAAATCGGTTACGTACGTGCCGAACTGGTCGTCGGAAACGCGGGCGAAAAATCCGCACTTTTTACCCAGTCTCGCAAGACCTACCGCAATATTAGCGGGCGAACCTCCGAGGTATCTTTTAAAAGTCGTACTCTCATTAAGCGGACAGTTATAATCGACGGGATTAAGATCGACGGCGATTCTGCCGACGAGAATAAGGTCATATTTTTTTGATTTATCAAATTCTATGTAACTCATGAAACTATCTCCTTATCAGTTATTGAATATTTCAATATATCTTTTAACGTTTTCGTATACGGCATAAGCCTCTGCTGACGACAGCGCAAAATAATCGGGCTTATTGCCGCATAAATCCGAACACTGTTTTGCGCCCTTTGCGAGAGCGTCGAACGAAGCCGTGGCAATGTTGATTTTTCTTATTCCCAAATCGATAGCTTTTCTGAACATGCCGGCTGTCATTCCCGTTCCGCCGTGGAGAACGAGCGGAACCGATACGGTTTTATGTATCTTTTCTAGTATATCAAATCTGAGTTCGGGCAGTGTAGGATAGTTTCCGTGCGCGTTGCCTATCGCGACGGCAAGACAGTCGATTCCGGTTTCTGATGCAAATTCCTCCGCCTTATCGGGGTCGGTGCATAAAATCTTATGCTCTGCATTATCGCCCTCGTTTCCGCCGACTACGCCCAGTTCGGATTCAACCGTTGCCGAGTATTCTTTTGCCTTTTCGACAACTTTTTTAGTCATCTCTATATTATCCTCGAAACTAAAAAGCGACGCGTCAAGCATTACGGAAGTAAATCCGAGTTCGAGCGCTTTGTCTATACATTCAAGCGTAAGACCGTGGTCAAGATGAACGGCGATGTCTACAGACGCGTTTTTTGCCGCGGCAACCATCATAGGAGCCATTAACTCAATCGGCGAATAGTCAAGTCTTTTTTCGGCAATCTGAAGAATGATCGGAGTATACGACTCCTCGGCGGCTCTGACGGCGCCCATAACCATCTCCATATTTCCCACGCTGAACGCGCCCGCGGCGCAGTTATTTTTTTCAGCGTATTCCAAAATTCGTGACATAGGTACGAGACTCATATCGATATTTTCATCGCTATGGCAAAAGAGGGTGGATATATTCCTTTGCGGTTCGACTCTCTTTTGCTATAT
>DJEG01000078.1:8297-10075 GCA_002431305.1 Ruminococcaceae bacterium UBA5904
TCCTTGTTTAAAGTATAAAAATAAAGATATTTATAAAATTCGTAATTATATGATAATACTAACACATACCCATAACATTGTCAACATTTCAACACAATATGAGTAACTATTGCATATTTCAATTTAAACTTACTCATAAAAGTACGCAAAATCCCCTTGATTTAAGCGTTTTAATAGATTATAATGAAATAAAGATACTCAAAATTTTGATAAAAACGGAGTTCATTATGAAGGAACAGCGCATTGACGAAATGGAAATGTATATTCTAAAGAACCGCACGGCGTCGATTGACGAACTGTGTAAACATTTCGAGGTTTCGATAAACACCGTCAGGCGCGATATATCGGCGCTTTTACAGCGCGGAAACGTCAAAAAAATATACGGCGGAGTCACCGCCGTGCAGAAGGAAGAAATTGTCGGTCTGCGCCCGTATTCCGAGAGAAATATAAAAAATTCGGAGACAAAAGCCCTTCTTGCAAAAAAGGCGGCGCAGTTTGTAAAGGACAACGACGTTATCTATATCGACACGGGTTCTACAACGGTAGGAATTATAGATAATCTCGCCGATAAAAAGAACGTGACGGTTATCACAAACAGTGTTTCGGTTATCATAAAGGCTCTGAATCTCGACAACATAAGGCTTATCGCAATTCCGGGGCTTCTCGAGCGCAAAGTCGCCGCGCTGATAGGCCCTCAGGCTGTGGAAAGCCTGAAAAACTATAATATAAACAAAGCGTTTCTTACATGCACGGCGTTTTCGATAAAAGGCGGAGTTATGAACTCCACGCCCGAGGAATATACGATAAAGCAGACCGCGATGTCAAACTCAATGGAGGTTTACCTGCTTGCGGACAAGGACAAGTTCGGCAAGCACTCGCTGATGACGTACGCGCAGATAGGAGACTTTGATTATTTTATAACCGATATGCCGAAAAACAACGCAAAATTTCTCAAATATCTCGCGGAACACAGAACAAAGCTAATATCAATTTAATAATATATTTTTACGCAGCAGGAGGAAATGAAATGAACATTCTCGCAATCGGAGCACACCCGGACGATTTGGAAATCGCCTGTTACGGAACGCTCGCAAAGTATGTACGGCAGGGACATAACGTCTTTGTCTGCCATGTTTCAAACGGTAACCTCGGACATGTTATAATCAAGCCCGAAAAACTCGCAAAAATCAGAAGCGAAGAAGCACAGAGAGCCGCCGATGTAATCGGAGCGAAGCATTATACTCTTAATATCGACGACCAGTATGTTGACTCAAACGATAACGAGCAGGTCAAAAAGCTCGTCAGAGTCATCCGCGAGACCAAACCCGACTTTATTATAACTCACACCGAGGATGACTACCACCGCGACCATGTCGAAACCTATAAACTCGTTTTCAGAGCGACATGCTGCGCAAGTCTTGCTCATTACGACGACGGAGTAAATCTTCCGACAGTAGAAATCTGTCCGCTGTATCAGATGGACACGCTCGCAAACACGGGATTCACCCCCACGGAATACGTTGATATTTCCGATACGATAGGTCTTAAATTAAAAGCCCTCTCCTGTCACGACTCGCAGATAACATGGATGAGAGAGCATGATAAAATCGACTTTATCGACTTTGTAAGGAGCTCATCTAAAGTCAGGGGAAGCCAGTGCGGAGTCGAATACGCCGAGGGGTTCAGAGCAGACCTTCACTACGGACGAATGACGACGAAACGTTTTCTTCCGTAAACAGATTATATTGCTGTCGGCAGACGGCAATATTTTTTTTGCA
>DJEG01000073.1:0-1514 GCA_002431305.1 Ruminococcaceae bacterium UBA5904
GATTTTCCTCATATTGCGGGTATGCAGTATGCAAATGATGTCGATTTCGGAATAAGAAAGTCGGAATTTTACGGCAGCAGGCTTGTTTCGGCTGTTCTGAGCGGTCGAATCGATGATAAAAAAATAGAAAAAAGCAAAAATTGGGACAAAATCTCCGGCAGACTGAACGCTGTAATAAATTTGCAGTACATTTTGGAAAACGATTTTACCATAGCTCGTTTTAGTAATTCAAAGGTCAGAGGATACAGTAAAATAAATGCGAAGTATGTTGTAAAAAGCAAGATAACGGACGATATTTATTTTATTTTCTTTGACGACCGAACGGGCAGATACTATTGTAAATCAGCGTTTAAAAAGGATGTCACGGATTATTTTGAAAATCAGACCGTCGTTACCGTTTTATATAAGGCAAAAAGCGAAAACGGTACGGTTCAAACTTTATACAAAAAAAACGGCTATCAGCCGGATATGAATTCCCCAAAATAAAGAGACTGAAAAATGTTTTTTCGTCTGCGGTGAGGATATTGAAAATATCAATTTTTTCGTATATAATATAATCGTAAACATAAAAAATGAGGTAAAGGAAGTGTCGGCATGCGCACTGAAAATCGATTGTCCGCGGTAATGTCGGACGTTGTAAAAAAAGCGAAGTCGCTTTTCGGTGACAGACTCGGCTCGGTTATCCTTTACGGTTCGTACGCCCGCGGGGATTATGATGAAGAATCCGATATTGACGTTATGATTACAGCCGATATTTCACCGGAGGAAACGGCTCGTTTCGGCAGGGAACTGACGGATTATTCCGTTGAAGTTGATTTGGCAAATAATGTTGTGCTGTCTATTGTTTTGCAGGATTGTGCGACGTATGAAAAATATAAAAACAGCTATCCTTTCTTTATGAATATCGAAAAAGAGGGGGTTAAACTCATTGCCTGAGGATGAAAAAAGAACCGTTGCCGAATACAGAATCGAAAATTATATAAATTCCCGAAAATAAATCGGAGCCGTCGGTTTAATACGGCTCCGATTTTATATTTTATTCGATTTATTTTTCGAGCAGGTCGGTAAGTTTAACCGAATCGAAATATTCGTTCGTAATCCTGTTGAATTCCGCCCACATTTTCGCGGTTTTGCACTGTCCGCGGTGTTCGCACGGCTCCGTTTTTTCGGAAACGCACGCTACCGGCGCGAGGTCGCCCTCGGTTACGCGCAGGATTTCCCCTACACGGTACTCCGACGGAGATTTTGACAGCTTATAACCGCCGCCCTTGCCGTGAACCGCCTCGACGAGTCCGGTTTTTGTGAGTGCGGGCATTATCTGTTCCATATATTTTTGTGATATACTCTGACGTTTGGCTATATCCTTCATCGGGATGTAACCGCCGTCGTCGTGTATTATGAGGTCGAGAAGTACGCGCAGAGCGTATCGGCCTCTTGTTGATACCATCATGACAAACACCCCGAAAAAAATAATTTACCGTTCTTAAGCGCAAACATTTTTTTGTAGGGGAAGA
>DJEG01000073.1:1693-5564 GCA_002431305.1 Ruminococcaceae bacterium UBA5904
CTTCCCCTACATATTTTGTTTGTGTTTCAGAGCGGTAAAGTATTGTTTACTTCGCCGTTACGGGCGGTGTGATTCCTTTTTTCTTATAATAATCCTCGATTGCCGCCTTGATTGCTTCCTCTGCTAAAACCGAGCAGTGCATTTTATGCGCGGGAAGTCCGTCGAGAGCCTCGGCAACAGCTTTATTCGTAAGCGTAAGAGCCTCCGACAGGGGTTTGCCCTTGATAAGCTCTGTCGCCATGGAGCTTGAAGCGATTGCGGAACCGCATCCGAACGTCTCAAATTTAACGTCCGTTATAATATCGTTGTCTATTTTAAGATATATTTTCATTATATCTCCGCATACGGCGTTGCCTACCTCGCCTACGCCGTCGGCATTCTCAATAACGCCTACGTTGCGGGGATTTGTGAAGTGATCCATTACCTTTTCGCTGTATAATGCCATTTTAATTACCTCTTTACTTAGCTAAAATAAATTCTTTTTCGCCGTTGACTTTTTCGCGCCACAGGGGTGACATGTTACGGAGTCTGTCGATAACTTTGGGGATTACGTCGAGCATGTAGTCGATTTCCTCCTCGGTGTTGTTTTCGCACAGCGAAAGTCTTAACGAGCCGTGAGCGATTTCGTGCGGTCTGCCGATAGCGAGCAGAACGTGGCTGGGTTCGAGCGAACCCGACGTGCACGCAGAACCCGACGAAGCGCATATGCCGTTGGCGTCGAGCAGGAGAAGTATGCTTTCGCCCTCGATACCCTCGAAGCAGAAGCTTACGTTGCCCGCAAGTCTGTGTACCTCGTCGCCGTTGAGCGTCGAATACGGAATCTTTTTAAGTCCGTTTATAAGCTTGTCCCTTAAAGCGGATACCTTGGCATTGTTTTTGTCAATGTTTGCGCATGCCTCTTCAAGAGCCGCCGCCATGCCCATGATTGCGGGGATATTCTCGGTTCCGCCTCTCTTGCCTCTCTCCTGGGCTCCGCCCTCGATAATATTCGTAAGGTTGATACCCTTTCTTGCATAGAGAACGCCGATACCTTTAGGTCCGTGGAATTTATGAGCCGACAGCGAGAGCATGTCGATATTCATATCCTTAACGTTTATATGCTCGTGACCTGCGGCCTGAACCGCGTCGGTGTGGAACAGAACGCCCTTATCCTTGCAGACCTTTCCGATTTCGGGAATGGGGAGAATCGAGCCTATCTCATTGTTTGCGAACATTACCGTAACGAGGCAAGTGTCCTCTCTTATCGCCTTTTCGACCTGCTCGGGTGTGATGTTTCCCTTTGCTCCGACGTCGAGAAGCTCGATTTCGAATCCCTGTTTTTCGAGTTTTTTAAGCGTATGAAGAACCGCGTGATGTTCAAACGCCGTTGAAATGATGTGCTTTTTGCCCTTTTTCGCGCCTATCATTGCCGCGGATATAATCGCCTGATTGTCAGCCTCGCTTCCGCCCGAGGTGAAATATATTTCTCTCGCTTCGCATCCGAGGCACTTTGCGATTCTTTCTCTTGCGTCGCAGAGAGCTTCGTTTGCTTTCTGTCCGACCGTGTGTAGACTCGACGGGTTGCCGAAAATTGTTTCCATATAGGGGAGCATAGCGTCTATCGCCGTACGACTCATCTTTGTCGTGGCGGCGTTGTCTGCGTATACGTTCATGATAAATCCTCCTGTCATATATAAAGGTCAAATGCCCGAATCGGCATTTACCTATCTTTTTCATAGGTTAGTATAGCACCGTCAACCTACCTTGTCAATAGGTAAATGATTTTTCGCTATTTTCCCCGTAATGGATGAAAAATATACGCGTTTCCCCGTTTTAATTATAAAAATTATCCGATAATTTGAATGTCTTCTGATTTAAAATGTGACGTAAAGGTACGCTAATTGTAAATAAAATGTTAAATATTTTCAAACGCCTTTATTTTCATAATAAAATAAACTAAAATGGTTTTAACTATCAGTGTTTTATGTTGCTCATAACTAAAAACGGAGGTATTGATATGCGAAAAACAAGAAAAAGAGTTCTGGAACTCCTTGCTTTCGTCATGGTCGTAATGACAGCGATATCATGTATCAGCTTTCTTGCGCCCATAGCGGCTTCGGCGGCGGTGCAGGATCCGGCTCTTACAGATTTGACGTTCGTTGTACCCGAGGCGATTTATCTTGCGCCCAACAGCTCGTCTCTTACGAGCGCGACAACGTCGTCATTCCAGTATTATGTAAACAATACTGTTACGGGCGCCCCCGAATCGACGGCGGGCACGACGGGACGCGTGTACTATAAGTACGACGGCGCGTCGAACGCAACGCTGACGTATAAATTCCTCAGCAAAGACCTTAACGCTATGTCGGGGGGCAGTATTACACATACGACCTCTCTTACAAGCGGAACTGCCGGTACGATTACTGCCGGTACGTCTCCGTCTCTTGCTTCGAGCGTAACGGGATGTTACATTCAGTGGACGTTAAAGTTCACCGACGCAAAGGATTCGAACAAGACAAAGAATGCGATTGCGTATACATATGTATATAAGCCCAATGTAATGCCCGCGGCGGGCGGCGTTGAAGCCGGTTCCGGCGGAAGCAGTCCAAACTGGGCGGGTAATATCACCTGGATATCCGGTGCGCACAGCGTTGCATATGTTTCCGGCAACGGCGGCAGTGAAAGTTTTGATAATAATGGTGATTACTTTGCAAATGTTTCCGGAAGCAGAGGTTTTTCCGCGTTCATTCAAAAAGATCCAACCGCTTATATGGGAACTTCAAAGGTTACAAGCGGAAAACAGGCTAAAATAGCTTCTTCGAACTGGACGACTAAGACCTCCGGAGCCGATATGCAGTACGTTGTATACGGCGGTACCGGTTCGAGCGCGGCCGCCTATATTGAAACTCAGGGAAACAACAACCGAGCCGACGCATGGGGCTCGAATTCATCCTCTTCAAGCACGTTCTCCGTTCGAAACCTTGAATGGGGGTCAAGGAAGGTTTCTTCCGAAAAGGGCTGTACCGTTGTCGTTACATCCGATGCGGTTGCGAGCATTGCGATTGATTCAAGCCGTTATTCAAACCTTAAGGATATTCCTCAGCTAGGTGTCGGTCTTATGGTTACGACCGATAAAAGATCGGACGGCGGTTCGGGTAACTGGTATGTAGCGGATAAAACAGGAAGCAGCGATTACCGAGTCGATACATATTTCAGAGGTAAAGATACACAGCAGAATGTTTATAACAGCATAAACTATAAGATTGCCGGTCAGACTACGGCATATGACAGCATGAGTTATGACGAGACAGAAGGTCTCCGCTATGCGGGCGCATGGCCCCGTGCTATTTCCGAGAGCACGCCGATGTATACTGTTCACGGTTTCTATGCGAATAAGGACGGAAGCTGGTATGCTGCGGGACACGTTAACGTCGACCTTAAGGCAACCTATTATAATAAGGCTGCTCTTCGTACCGCCGTTCAGAATGCGTTAAAGGCGTTCCCGAACTTCTCGGTTACTTCCGATTCCTACGCTACGAGCGCGTTTGAAAGTACACAGTCAAGTTCACAGTGGACTGCATTCGTAAATGCATACAAGGCAGCATATAAGGCTCTTACGCAGGTTGACGGCAACTCCGGCGACGTTGCAACTCTCGCGAAAAACCTTAACAACGCCGTTGCGGCGTTAAGCGTAAGAACCACGTTCAACCCCAACGGCGGAACGATAAACGGTTCAACCTCCGCATATACTACCGGCTGGCAGGTTATCGGAAAGAACGCGAACATCTCCGTTGATGTTTCCGGCTTTGTTCCGGTAAGAGCCGGATATGCATTCAAGGGCTGGGCCGATTCGGCATCGGCAGCGACCGGCGACACTTCGAATCCTCTTACC
>DJEG01000048.1 GCA_002431305.1 Ruminococcaceae bacterium UBA5904
AGCATCAAAAGCGACATAAAAAGAGATAAAATCCTTTTCGGTGTTGATTTCATGCCGAAACCTCCTGTTTGTTGATTCTGCCCCGGCTGTGAGTCTGCCGGGGCAATATAATGTTTATCGTTTTTCTTAAATTAATTATCAGCCCGTTTTCTTTATCTTGTCGTTAAGGATTATTCCTTCGGTGTAAAGAACGCTTGTGAGCTTTGCGGAGAATCTTAATGCGTCTCTTGCCTCGCTCGAGGATATTTTACCGTCTGAATTTATATCCGCGGCGGCACTCGTTATCTCGTCGGGAGTGTCGAGCTTTGCTGAGATTCTCAGAATCGTACGCGCGTCGGCGGCGGTGATTTTACCGTCAGCCTTAGTATCGCCCTTTATGATAACGGTATATTCCGTACCGTTATATTTAAACTTCATACCGTTGTATACGAGCGCTGTATCGCCGATATCAGACTCGATTTCATCCGTAAACTGAGTTCTGAATTCGGAGCCTGTCATAACATTAACTGAATACGGAATGAGTTCTACAGTTTTGTTTTCGTTGTCAAGCGATATACCGATTCCGGAAGTCAGACCGAGTTCCTTTTCCTCCTGTGAAGAGCCTGACGTTTCGAGAGTAAATGTGCAGTCGGGGACGTAATTTATCATGTCGCGTGCAAGGAATACACGGCTCTGCGTTTCGTGTTCGGACGAATCTATTGTAAATGTGAGCGAATCTGCATTTTTGTCGGTGCAGTAGAATTTAAAATTACAATAAATATCGTTTACCTGCTCGGATAATGATGAATAGTCAAAGGTTGAAGCGCTGATTATAATATAACTCTTTCCGTTGATTTCATCCTCATATGCCGATACGCTGCCGTTTTCGAGAAACCGGTTTTTACCGTCTAAATAATCGGAACTGTCTGCGAAAATGAGTTTATCCGACGGATATTCGATATATACATCGTATGCGCATGCGTCCTCCGCATTGTCAAGTTTTACATTAACATTGACCATTCCCGACTCGGGGAAGTATTCCCCGTCAAATATCGCTGCGATTTCGTTATATTTTCCGCAGACGGTGCATTTTCCGCCCTCTGCGCGTGTGTGACCGAGAGGTGCTATATATTCCGTACCGGTCGTATAACCGCATGTTTTGCACTTACTGCCCCCGCGGGTTCCGTGCATTGCGCATGTCGGGGCTATATCGCCGAGCTTTTCCATGTGCTTATGTGCGCATATTGCCTCCGTTTTGCTGATAGAGAAGTCGATTTGATTTCCGTCTGCATCTGTCATATACGTCGGGGAAACGCTCTTTATCTCGGCATATGCAAATCCGGATGAAGAAATTACATCAAATTTTAAGTCAACAAGCATGTTGTCAACTGCGGGAACGTCCTCTTCCGCCGTATAGTCGACAACCAGGACTCCGTCGGACGTTTCGGTTACCTGAACGTTTACTCCGTCGGTTTCGCCCGGGTCAAATCCTATGTATTTGAACATATCGGTCGGGTAATTGAGAGTGATTTTTCCGCTCGGAAAGTCGGAAACATGCTGGAAATTGCAAAGCTGGATGTTAAATACCGCACATTCCTGATCCTCGTCATAAAGAAACCACGGATAGAGGAAATTATCCCTGATATTGTCGTCCGGGTCGGGGTCTTCCGAATTATCGCCGTCCATATAAAACTCGTCGACGTAGTGAAGCGGTGCATTATCTTCATCAACTATGAATGCTCCGCCTATCGGAATGGGCTCGGAAACCATATCGTGATTTACTTTGAATTTAAATTCGGCGAGTTCGTAAATATCTTCACTGAACTGAATTGTTGCCAGTCCGCCGAATGCGGCAGACACACCGTCTGTCGTGATTCCCGTCTGCATAGCAGCAGAAGAAGCAAGATTTTCCGACGAAATATACGTAAGTCCGTCGGGAATGTCCAAATATCCCTTTACGGTAAGGTGATTTTCGAGATTTTCCGCAACGACCTTCATGAAAATAACATCTTCATTCTCATCGTAACTCGTAATGATTGTGAAATCCGGCGTATCTGCGTTTCCTTCCGGCTTGTCGTCAAGCGAGTCGACGACAAACTTTGTCAGTTTCGCCGCGAATCTCATAACGCTTCTGGCCTCCATGAGAGAGATTTTACCGTCCGCGTCAAGGTCACATACCTTCATCTGATATTTTGTCGGGTTTTCAAGATTAAGTGAGAAACGTATCATCTCTCTTGCGTCCTGCGCCGTTATCTTGCCGTTGCCGTCAGTGTCGCCGAGCATAATATCCTGCGCGGGTTCATACGTATCGTCCGGCGCGGTGGTTTCCTCGTCGGAATTTGTCATATCCTCCGCGGGAGCAGTCGTTTCTTCATCGGCGCCCGTTACGTCTTCCGAACCGGTTATATCTTCAACAGGGGGAAGCGAGCATATTGAAATGTCAAATATGAAAGTATTTTCACTGCCCATTGCTTCGCCGTCAACGGATAATGCGCATGTTAATCTTACGGATCCTCCAGCCTTTTCTCTGTCGACTTTAAATTTAAACTGCGCAAGGTTTATACAAGTGTCTTTAAATGACGTTGCTGTTATTGCGCCGAAAACCGCCTTGCCGTCGGCTGTGCCGGATTCCGAAACGAAACTGCCCTCTCCGTTCTCAGAACTTATATACTCGAGTTCGTCGGAGTATTCGAGATATCCGCCGAATGCGAGATGTCCGCTTGCGTTGTCGACAGCAACGGACACGGTAAGGACGCTTTCGTTATTGTCGTATTTTCCTTCGATAATGAGCTGAGGTGTTCCTGTGAAGTCTTCCGTTTTTGCTTTATCGTCGTATGAATCTTCAAGACGTGCCGACAGTTTAGCGGCGAATCTTAAGACGCATCTTGCCTCGATAAGCGATATTTTGCCGTCGGAGTCAAAGTCGCATGCGCTCATCTGCGTTTCGTCGAATTCGACTGTTCCGATAGACGCTTTTATCATTTCCCGCGCGTCGCTTGCGGTAACTTTGCCGTCGCCGTCAGCGTCGCCTGTTACAATGTCTTCGCTGTCAGTCTTATCAATCGGCGACCTTGCCGTTGTCATAACCGTCAGCGGTACCGCCATGCCGATTAGCATTGTAAGAGATAACAGCAGGGATAGAATTTTTTGTCCTTTTTTCTTCATGATTTACCTCCGTTTTTTTTGATAAAACCGCATATTTAACCTGTAAAAATATGCTTGTATTTATTATTTTATAACAAAAAAATAAAATGTCAATAAAAAGGGAATGAAATGCAGAAAATCGGTATGAGATACACATTATTATTCTATTAATGACAATCAAAGCAATTTTCGATAAAAAATACGGCTCAGTAAACCGCTGTCTGCGGATTGATTTTTTTGCTTTAAATAAATTTTTTAAAAATTGATTTTGGGGGTTGCGCCGATATTATGTTTATGATAAAATAAATTAATTTACATGGGAAGGATGAATTTTATGGCAACTTTTATCAATGAACCGTCACATACTTTTAACGAGTATCTTCTCATCCCGGGATACTCCTCGAGCGAGTGCATTCCCGCGAACGTCAGTTTGAAAACACCGCTCGTTAAATTCAAAAAAGGCGAAGAACCCGCAATCACGATGAATATACCTCTCGTCTCCGCTATCATGCAGTCGGTTTCGGGCGACAGACTCGCCGTCGCTCTCGCCGTCGAGGGCGGAGTTTCGTTTATATACGGCTCGCAGTCCGTTAAGGACGAGGCGGATATGGTCAGACGCGCTAAGAATTATAAGGCGGGATTCGTTAAGAGCGATTCGAATATCTCTCCCGACGGAACCCTCGCGGACGTTCTCGAGCTCACCGCGCGCACGGGACATTCGACTATAGCCGTCACCGAGGACGGAACGGCGGACGGCAAATTATTAGGAATAGTTACGAGCCGTGACTACAGAGTCAGCCGTATGTCTCCGGATTTAAAGGTTAAGGAATTTATGACTCCTTTTGAAAACCTTATCTGGGCTAAGGAGGGTACGACTCTTAAAGAGGCTAACGATATTATATGGGAGCATAAGCTCAATTCCCTGCCGATAATCGACGATGAGGGCAAGCTGTGCTATCTCATTTTCCGCAAGGATTACGAGAGTCACAAGCAGAACCCGAACGAGCTTCTGGATTCTTCAAAAAGATATGTTGTCGGCGCGGGTATCAATACGAGAGACTACGCCGAGAGAGTCCCCGCTCTTATCGACGCCGGTGCGGACGTACTGTGCATAGATTCGTCCGAGGGATTTTCCGAGTGGCAGAAACTCACTATCGAATGGATCAGAAAAAATTACGGCGACTCCGTTAAGGTCGGAGCCGGAAACGTCGTAGACGCGGACGGATTCAGATTCTTAGCCGAGAGCGGAGCCGACTTTATAAAGGTAGGTATCGGCGGAGGCTCTATCTGCATTACCAGAGAGACAAAGGGTATAGGCAGAGGACAGGCTACCGCGCTTATCGACGTATGCAGGGCAAGAGACGAGTATTTCGAGGAGACGGGAATTTATATCCCCGTATGCTCCGACGGCGGTATCGTTTATGACCACCACATGACTCTCGCGCTTGCAATGGGAGCGGACTTTATCATGCTCGGCAGATATTTCGCGCGTTTCGACGAAAGCCCGACTAACAAAATCAGCATCGGCGGTACTTATTATAAAGAGTACTGGGGCGAGGGTTCGAACAGGGCGAGAAACTGGCAGAGATACGACCTCGGCGGCGATAAAAAACTGTCGTTCGAGGAGGGCGTCGATTCGTACGTTCCGTATGCCGGTAAGTTAAAGGACAACGTAGCGCTGTCGCTTAGCAAGGTTCGCTCGACGATGTGCAACTGCGGTGCGCTGACGATTCCCGAGCTTCAGAAGAAGGCGAAGCTTACGCTCGTTTCCGCGACGAGTATAGTCGAGGGCGGAGCGCACGACATTATACAGAAAGAGAAAAATACGCAGTTTAAGTAAACAATATTTTTTTATAAGGCATAAACATTCTTTGTGTAGGGGAAGACATTGTCTTCCCGGGGTAA
>DJEG01000118.1 GCA_002431305.1 Ruminococcaceae bacterium UBA5904
CCCTTTAATAAATTATTGTTTATCTATTCCGTACTTTGTGCACACTCTGTCAAGTTTTTTTATAAGAGGAATGCCCAAAACCGCTAAGAATATCACCGTTGCGCCGGCGTGAATAAGATTGAACACAACGCCCGATGCATACGTTGCGAGCACTGTTTTCACTGTAATTTCCTGTGTGAACATAAACACCGATGACGTGTCGGCAATAAATCCGTACACGATAAACACCGACAAAAAACCGTAAGTGCACAAACTGAGTCTTGTCGCTTTGACCCTGCCGGGGGCGAAAACCACGCCCGCCAAAAATCCTACCGCGCCGAATGCAAACATCTGCCACGGCGTCCATGGTCCCTGACCGAAAAAAAAGTTTGATATAAATCCGACTGTCGCTCCGCACAGAAACCCTGAGCGAGAGCCGAATGCCGCCGCCGTTATAATGATTACCGCCGCCGAAGCTTTGAACTGCGGTACCATGTAGAACGCGACGCGTCCCGCAACTCCGAGAGCCGTGAGCACTGCGAGCACCGTAAGCTCTTTTGCCTGCGGTCGTTTTTTTTCAAAGCCCAGCGAGAACGAGACAAACGAGAGAATTATTATTCCCATACTTATTATATAGTACCGTCTGCCCTCGTTAACAATCGCCGAAACTACGATTGCCGCCGGAATCAGGATGTACGATAATATGCTCAAAATTGTGTAAATATTTATTTTTCCGTTTGCTTTCGGCACTTTTCCCACGCCTCCTTTGTCAGAATACAGTCGGGAAAAACGGAGCGGACTATTCTGTTCGCCGTTGTGGTGTAGAAACTGTTTCCGGCGAAAAATTCACGCGGTTCAGCCTCGCTTACAACCTTGCCGTCAAAGAGCATAACGCACCTGTCCGCAAAATTTGCGGAGAACTCCATATCGTGAGAGACGATTATAAACGTCTTATTTTCATTCTTTAAATTCCTGATTATTTTTCCGAATTCTAATTTAAAAGTCGGGTCCATGCCCTTTGTCGGCTCGTCGAATAAATATATTTCCGCGTCGGTCAGAAGAATTTTTGCAATTGCGAGTTTTTCCTGTTCGCCCCCGCTTAAATCAAACGGGTGATTTTTTAATAAATTATCAATTTCGAATAATTCTGCGGTTTTATTTATCTCTTCGTCGGACGGCGTTTTGCCGTTCTTCTTTTTTACCTCTTTTAATTCGTCAAGTACGCTGTCCTTTACAAACAGAACCGAAACGTCCTGCGGAAGAACAGCTGTTTTGTTTCTTAAGTCAGACGGTTTCATGCTTTTTTTGTTCGATTTTATTTTGCCAGAATACGGTGCGGTCATGCCCGATAAAATCGAAATAAGCGTAGACTTGCCCGCTCCGTTGCCGCCGGTGATGCTGAGTATCTCACCATTGTATATATTAAGCGACAGATTTTTTAATACGTCTGGGGAGTAACGGGTATATCTGAAAAACACGTCGTCAATTTCGAGGACGCGGTCTTTTTTGTTTTCTTTATTTTTCGTCTCATTAGAACTAATGAGAGTGTTCTTTTTACTCGTAATTCCGTTTTCTGTAAGAGCCTGTCTGCCTTCTTTTACAGTAAGCGGAGTTTTGCCGGAGAACGAAGCCATGACGGCAATCTGCGCGCTCGACGGCAGGGACAAAAAGAAGTCTGATTCTCTGTCTCCGAAATTTTTCGCCGTATTTTCGGGCGTGTCGAACGATAAGAGTTTTCCGTCCTTCATAACCGCGACCTTGTCCGCCATGGAGAAAACGCGTTCTAAGTTGTGTTCGGATATGATCACCGTAACGCCGAGATCGTCGTTGAGCTTCTTTATCTGAGACAAAAAGTTGTCGGAGGCTATCGGGTCAAGCTGTGACGTAGGTTCGTCGAGTATAAGAACTTCGGGCGTAACCGTCATGACCGAGGCTAAGTTGAGAAGCTGTTTCTGTCCGCCTGAAAGCGTGTTTACATCCGAACGGTACTTGTCCCCGAGGTCGAAATATCCCGCGGTTTCCGCGCTTCTTAACGCAATTATATCGTTTGATTTATTTAAACTTTCGAGCGAAAATGCGAGCTCATGCCATACCTTGTCCGTGACAATCTGGTCATCGGGAGACTGAAACACGAATCCGATTTTTTCCGCCTGTTCTTTTTCGGATAATTCGGACAGCTCACTATTATTAAAAATAACGCTTCCCTCATGCTTGCCGTGCGGGGTCAGTACGGATTTAAAATGACGTAAAAGCGTTGTTTTCGAGCATCCCGACGCTCCGCAGATGAGTATAAACTGCCCCGGCTCAATTTCCATATTGATATTGTCAAGAGCTTTTTTTTCTGAATTCGGGTATGTAAAACTCAGATTTTTGACAGCGAAATGCGCCATTTTATTTCCTCCGTAAGATTGAATATCATCGGTAACATGCAAAAAACAAAAAAGCACGCCGTTCCCGTAATGTTTACCGCATTAAACGGCGATATGTACGCCTCTGGGTAGTAATTTACCTGCGCGTTCTTTGTAAAAACGGGAATGAGCGAAACTGCACCGAATATTATTAAAAACAGCGTAAAAACGAGTTCACGTTTTGCGAATTTATATATGTTCATCGCCGACCGTCTGCCGGCGGAGCCCCGGCTTCTCATTGAGTCGGATGTTGTGACCGAACTTTCAAACGCCCACGATACCGTTGACGAAAAGACGGCGAGCGCGGACGATATTTTTGTTTTTAAATCGGTTTTCTTATTCGAAAACGATGAATTTCGGTACTTGTTAACCTCATTTATATGTGACGAAAATTTCGGTACGAAGCGTAAAACCATTGAAATGAAAAGCGACAGCGACGGCATTATTCCGCCCAAGAGACATACCGTTTTGTCGGACGTTGTTATAACGTTGAAACATGAAAACTGCGTTATAACCGATATGAGCATCAGCGAAAAATTAAGCCCGTAGTAAACCGATTCGAGCGTAAAGGGATTTCCGTCGGGCAGATAAAAAAGCGTCGTAATGCCCCTGTGGTTAAAAAACGAATTTATAATTATCGCGATAACGGCGGCGGGAACGGCGAAAGACAAAACCTTCATCTGTTTTCTGAATCCTTTTAAATAAACCGCGTAGCCGAATGACGCAATAAGCGCGCATATAAGGTACGCGGGGTATAAATTCAGCATGGAAACGCCCGTCATCAGCACAAAATAAATGAGCGGGCAGACGGGGTGAAGCGAGTTTAAATAATCTCTGTTTTCTCTCATTGATTAAGGTCTCCCGCGCCTACGTCCCAGCCGAGGTCGCAGGTATATCGCCATTTAATAACGTCGCCGTTTTTGACGGTAACCTCACTGCATCCGACGTTCGGGTACTCGCCGTTTACGCTGTACATCCAGCCCGACAGCGAACCGCAGTCTCGTTCGTATAAATTCGCAATGCCCTCGATGTAGCTCGAATGATACGCGGGCGTGTATGAAAATTCGAGGTGAATATCATTGTCCCGGCACACTTTTTTCAAAACGTCGAATACCGTCGTGTTTTCGTTTTCGATATAATACTCCGTCGTCGGAAGAATCGTTCCCGTTGACGGTACGAATTTAAGCGCATTTTCGCTCAGTTTATCCTTATTATTTAAAATTGTCTCGCAGTCGATTGAAATCGTGCATACGTTTCTGACGTCGGGTTTTTTAGTTACGGTCTGCGCTTTTTTTGTAGTGTTCGGCGCAGTCGTTTTTACGCCGGGCATTTTTTCGTCCGTTTTTTCGGTCGTCGGCTGCACCGTTGTTGTCTGATTCGATGCAGTCGTAGGCGCAGTCGTTTTCGGCGCTGTCGCGGATGATGTTTTTGATTCGCTCGTCCGATTTTGATTCCGATTGCGAATGACAGAAGCGCTTTCGTTCGCCGAAACCTCGTTCGGCTCGTCTTTGCCTGAACAGCCGAACATTAAAATAACCGATACGATTATTAACAGGACGGATATAATCCTTTTGAATTTGTTATTCATAAATTTACGCTCCCGTTATGCGGTAAGTTTTAAAAGAAAGTCAAAGAATGTTGATATCGTTTTGATTATATTGATTATTGTTTGACAAAACGTATTTATAATTATATCGGAATAATCATAAAGCGATGTTGTTTCGTTTATAAAACGCTCGTACGCGCACAGCGCGAGTGACGCCTGTTCGCTCGCCATGAGATTTGCACGCTTGTCTTTAACGTGCTTAAACGCGCCGTCTCC
>DJEG01000016.1:0-1072 GCA_002431305.1 Ruminococcaceae bacterium UBA5904
CCATGAACCGCCTTTTGCAGGGCGACGTAGGCTCGGGCAAAACCGCAGTCGCGGCGGCGCTGATTTATTCTGCGGTCAAAAACGGTTACCAGTGCGCGCTGATGGCTCCGACCGAGGTTCTGGCATGCCAGCACGCAGACTCACTCTCGAAGCTCTTAGGCTCCGAAATCAAAATATCGCTTCTGACCTCCGCCGTAAAACAGACGCAGAAAAAGCATATAAAAGAGTCGCTGATATCGGGTGAAACCGATTTGCTGATCGGCACGCACGCGATAATTCAGGACAGCGTTAAATTTTTGAATTTAGGACTCGTAATCACCGACGAACAGCACCGTTTCGGCGTAAAACAGCGCGCGAAACTGAGCGCAAAAGGGCGCAATCCCCACACGCTCGTCATGTCCGCAACGCCGATTCCGCGTACGCTCGGACTTATCGTCTACGGCGATCTCGACGTTTCGATAATCGATGAACTGCCCAGGGGCAGAACCCCGATTGAGACATATCTCGTAACCTCGTCGTATCACGAACGCATTTATAAATTTATACGAAAACACGTTTCAGAGGGCAGACAGGTGTACGTCGTTTGTCCGCTGATTGACGAAAACGAGGACGGCGCGGATTCGTTAATTTCAGCCAACGAATACTATGAAAAACTCAAAAACGAGGTTTTCCCCGATTTAAACGTGGGACTTCTGCACGGCAAAATGAAAAATGCAGAAAAGGACGAAATAATGAAGCGTTTTTCATCGGGCGAAATCAACATCCTTGTCTCGACAGTCGTAATCGAGGTCGGCATCGACGTGCCCAACGCCGCGCTCATGGTCATTGAAAACGCCGACAGGTTCGGACTCTCCCAGCTTCATCAGCTGAGAGGCCGTATCGGCAGAGGGCGGTACAAGTCGACATGCATACTCGTTTCCGATTCTCAGAACGACGAGACAAAGCACAGGCTGTCCGTTATATGCAAAACAAACGACGGATTCAAAATAGCGGACGAGGATTTGAAACTGCGAGGTCCCGGCGACTTCCTCGGCGAGCGTCAGCACGGACTGCCGGAGATGAAATTAGCTTC
>DJEG01000016.1:1121-1547 GCA_002431305.1 Ruminococcaceae bacterium UBA5904
GATACTAAAATATTATTCGAGGCAAAAAACGAAGCCGAACGGATATTAAACGACGATAAAAAACTCGAAAAGGACGAAAATAAATTGATAAGAAAGATGGTCGATAAGATGTTCGCAAGTCTCGGCGCGGGCGGACTTAATTAAATTGTAATGCATTTAGCATAAAATTATTAAAATATATTAAAAATTTATATATATTTTTGTCTAATACGTCTTTACATTTTAACATAAGTGTGATATACTGTGAATAGGAAAATGAAAGGTGCCAATATTATTATTGAAACCGGTTTTTCCATCACACACGCAAAGGGGATGTATTTATGTTCATCACGATCATCGGACGTAAATGTACGCCGAGAGAAAATTTTAAGGAAAGGGCGGAAAAAAGGCTTTCCAAACTTGACAAGTTTTTCGGCGGCGAAGCTG
>DJEG01000016.1:1601-7149 GCA_002431305.1 Ruminococcaceae bacterium UBA5904
CGCAACCGTTGAAAAGTCATGCAAGATCGTCGAAATCACCGTCAACAACAACGGCATGATTTTCAGAGCGCAGGAACGCGCCGACGAGCTTAACGAAGCTCTTGACAAATGCGTGGACACCCTTATCCGCAAGATACGCAAGAACAAGACTAAGCTTGCAAAGCGTATCCATGACGGAGATTTCGATTCGCTCAATGCCGAGGAGGCTGTCGAGGAGGAGAGAGAATACGACCTCGTACGAACAAAGTCAATATCCGTCAAGCCCGAGAGCATAGAGGAGGCTATACTCCAGATGAACATGCTCGGACATGAATTTTACATGTTCAGAAATTCCGAGACGAATGCAATAAACGTCGTCTACCGCAGAACCGACGGAGGATACGGACTTATCGAACCCGAGGACGGCTGATTCTGACCGGAATCGGTGATTAATAAAAATAAATATCGCGGAGCGGTTTCCCGCTCCGCTTTTGCGTCGTTTTTTAACCGAGACGCAGACTATTTTTTCAACATTTTATCTTCTTTGTACAGTTTTATTACATCTATCCGGGCATATTTAAATTGAGTTTACATATTTACATTACGATAACATTATGATAAACTATTACACAATGGCGGTTTTTCCGCCGGGAGGTAACAACTATGTCCTTTAAAGACACCGCAGCAAGAAAAGCCATGAGCATAACGCTCTCAGTTGCAGTAGATCATTTGAGAAAAGACCCGGATAAAAATATCCCTCTTTTCGCGTCGAGACTTCAGAAGTTTTTCGGCAATATGTTCCCGTCTGACAATTTTAAAAAGATGGCTGCCGCCGCGAAAGATAAAGACAACACTTACGTTAAGCTTATAAAGAATTTATTGAATGACGTCGACCCGTCGGTTCTTAAAAAGCTTCTGACAGCAGCCGCTTACGACGCGGGAGTTGTCGGAACCAAAACCGTAAGAGCCAACAGGGAGAAGCTCAACTGTAATATTCCGTGGCTTATTCTTATGGATCCGACCAGCGCGTGCAACCTTAAATGCAAGGGATGCTGGGCCGCGGAGTACGGTCATAAATTAAATCTCACGCTTGACGAGATGTCGAGCGTTATAAGACAGGGCAAGGAGCTCGGCACTCACGTTTATATGTACACGGGCGGAGAGCCTCTTATCAGAAAGAACGATATTATAAAGCTCTGTGAGCAGAATCCCGACTGCGTATTTTTGGCGTATACGAATTCTACGCTCATAGACCAGGCTTTCTGCGACGAGATGAAGAGAGTCGGAAACCTCGTACTCGCGCTGAGCATCGAGGGTACAAAGGAGAGCAACGACGCGCGCAGAGGCGACGGAATTTACGAAAAGACCGTATCGGCTATGGATCTTTTGAAGAAGAACAAGCTCCTGTTCGGACTTTCCGTATGCTATACGAGACTTAACGACGAGTACGTAACGAGCGACGAATTTCTCGATTTGATGATTCAAAAGGGCGCGAAGTTCGCGTTTTATTTCAACTACATGCCCGTAGGACACGACGCGGACAAGGAGCTTATCCCCTCCCCCGCACAGAGAAAATACATGTACTACTGGATTCGCAAAGTCAGAGCGGGCAAGGGCGGAAAACCCATGTTCATTTTCGACTTCCAGGACGACGGCGAGTTCGTCGGCGGATGTATCGCGGGCGGACGAAATTATTTTCATATCAATTCAAACGGCGATATGGAGCCGTGCGTATTTATTCATTATTCGGATTCGAATATCCGAACCCATACGCTTTTGGAGGGACTTAAAAATCCGCTCTTCACCGCGTACAGAAAGGGTCAGCCGTTCAACGACAACCATTTAAGACCCTGTCCGATGCTCGAAAATCCCGAAATTTTACGCCGGATGGTCAAGGAGACGGGCGCAAAATCGACCGATTTAATCGTAGCCGAGGACGTAGACACACTGTGCGGAAGATGCGACGAGTTCGCAATGGAGTGGAAAGGCGTTGCGGACGAAATCTGGAACTCCACAACTCACCCGAAAACGCATACCCAATATTACCGCGACGGCGGAAAAGCAAAGATGCAGTAAAAAACAGCGCGAAGGTCTTGAGAAAATCATCTCCTTCGTGCTTTTTTATTAATATTTAAGTGGACATTCTTTTTTTGTTATGATATATTTTATAAGGAAGAGTTTTTTTATTTTGAGGAGAGAATCATGAGGATTGACGAAATATTAAAAAGCGATAAAATCTCGCTTTCATTTGAAGTTTTCCCGCCCAAAACGGATTCATCATTCGCTTCCGTAAAAAAAGCCGTCGGCGAAATCGCCGGAATGTACCCCTCGTTCATGTCCGTCACATACGGCGCGGGAGGCGGAACGAGCGCATATACGCTCAATATTGCAAAAAGCATAAACGACATTTATTCCGTCCCGTCGCTTGCGCACTTAACATGCATTTCCTCAACGAAAAAGACCGTGGAAACGCGCATTGAGGATATTAAAAACGCGGGCATAGAGAACATCCTCGCTCTGCGCGGAGATATTCCGGCAGACGGAAAGTTCGGCACGGATTTTCTGCCGGAGTACCGCCACGCGACCGAGCTTATCGAGGACATCAAAAAGCACGGCGATTTCTGCATAGGATGCGCGTGCTATCCCGAGACTCACCCCGAGAGCGCAAACCGTGAGGAGGATATTTCATACCTTAAGGTCAAACAGGACGCGGGATGTAATTTTTTCACGACTCAGATGTTTTTCGACAACGATATTTTTTATAAATTCTATGACGAAGCGCTGAACGCGGGCATAAGCGTACCCGTCGCCGCGGGAATCATGCCCATTACGAATATAAAACAGCTTGAACGCGCTTCAACGCTTTCAAATTCGTTCATTCCCGAAAAATTACGCCGTATCGCCGATAAATTCGGATCAAATCCTACAGCCATGAAGCAGGCGGGAATCTACTACTGCATTGACCAGATTTTCGACCTTATCGCCTCGGGCGTTACGAATATTCACATATACTCAATGAACAAGCCCGACTGCGCGCGAATGATTAAAAACGCCGTCGACCCGTTAAGAGGCTTAGGCGATGAATAACGTTATAACCTTAAAATACGACGAACCCGCATATAACCGCAGGGAAATTCTCCGTTACATGGGACAGAAAACGCCCGACGAAATATCGGAAAGGCTTATAGACAGGTGCGTTCTGCTCACCTCGGGCAAACTCGAATTAAAAGTCTGTTACGCGATGTACCCACTTAAAATCGAGGGTAACGCCGTCATGTTCGCGGGTGAAAAGATTATAAGCGAAAACCTCGCTAAAAACCTCGCCGGATGCAAAAGCGTTATACTCTTCGCCGCTACAGCGGGGCTTACCATGGACAGGCTTACGTTTAAATACTCGTCTCTCGACTCAGCCGTACACGCGTGTTTGCAGGCAACGGGAGCCGAGAGGGTCGAGAGCCTGTGCGATGTATTTAATAACGAAATAAAGGAAAAATATATTACTTCTCCGAGATACAGCCCGGGCTACGGCGACGTAGGACTTGAAAATCAGCGAATTTTTTTCCGTCTGCTCGACTGCCCGAAAAATATCGGCGTAAGTCTCGGTGACGACCTTATGATGAAGCCGACGAAGTCCGTTACTGCTTTTATCGGAATAAAGGGTGAGAAGAAATGAATGTACTCGAATATATTAAGAATAATTTTCTATATTTTGACGGCGGATTCGGCACGCTTTTATACGAACGCGGACTGCCCGCCGGAGTCGCGCCCGAGAGGTGGAATATTACAAATCCCGACGACATAACCGATATTCACAAGTCGTATTTTGACGCGGGAAGCAACGTCGCATCAACAAACACGTTCGGAGCGAGCATATTAAAATTCGACGAAAACGAGCTTGACGATATAGTAAAAAACGCCGTACAAAACGCGGACAGGGCGCGGAATCTTACCGACAGCAGCGAACCTAAATTTATCGCTCTGGACATAGGTCCGACGGGCAAAATGTTAAAACCGTTCGGCGACCTCGAATTCGAGGAATGCGTAAACATATTCGCACACACCGTAAAACTCGGCGTAAAATACGGCGTCGACCTCGTGATAATCGAGACTATGAACGACTCGCTCGAAACGAAAGCCGCGCTTCTCGCCGTAAAGGAAAATTCGAACCTGCCGGTATTTGTTTCAAACGTATACGGTTCGGATTCAAAATTAATGTCGGGCGCAGACCCGTACGCAATGGCGGCAATGCTCGAGGGCATGGGCGCTGACGCAGTCGGAATGAACTGCTCGTTAGGACCAAAACAGCTCGAACCCACGGCGCTCAAACTGCTTGATGTACTGAGCGTTCCGATGATAATGCAGCCGAACGCGGGACTTCCCGAGACAGTAAACGGCAAAACGGTATTCAACGTTTCCGTCGAGGAATACGCCGAGGTCATGACTTCGCTTTGTAAAAAAGGACTTCGCATAATGGGCGGATGCTGCGGAACAACGCCCGAATATATAAGAGCATTAAGAAATGCAACTAAGGATTTAACGCCCGTCGAAATTACGAAAAAAAACCTCTCCGTCGTCTCGTCGTACACCCACGCGGTCAGAATCGGCGAAAAGCCCGTACTGATAGGCGAACGAATTAACCCGACGGGCAAAAAAAGATTCAAGCAGGCGTTAAAGGAACACGACATGTCCTACATTCTCGCCCAGGGAGTCGAACAGCAGGACGCGGGCGCACATATTCTCGACGTAAACACAGGCATTCCCGAGGTCGACGAAAAGGCAATTCTTACAGACACAGTAAGAGAGCTTCAGGCGGTTATCAACCTTCCGTTACAGATAGATTCTGCCCTGCCCGAGGCAATGGAAAGCGCTCTTAGAATCTACAACGGCAAAGCCATGATAAATTCCGTAAACGGCAAAGAGGAATCAATGGAAACGATATTCCCTCTCGTCAAAAAATACGGAGGCGTCGTCGTCGCGCTGACTCTCGACCAGAACGGAATCCCCGACACATGGCAGGAACGGGTTAATATCGCCGAAAGAATATTAAAAAAAGCCGCGGAATACGGTATCGATAAAAAAGATATAATTTTCGACACGCTGTGCATGACAGTAAGCGCAGACAAAAACGCGGCGATTACGACCGTCAGGGCATTAAAAGAGATAAAACAGCGCTTTGGCTGTCACACGTCGCTGGGCGTTTCAAACGTTTCGTTCGGACTCCCGCAAAGGGATATAGTAAACGGCGCATTCTTCTCATTCGCACTGGAAAACGGACTCGACGCGGGCATTATCAACCCGAATTCGGCTGAAATAATGAAAACGTACAAGGCGTACAACGTTCTGCATGCAAACGACGAAAACTGCTCGGAATATATCGCGTTCGCCGAATCGGTCGAGGTTGTGTCAAAAACACAGAACGCGGTCAAAAAGCAGTCAAACGCTCCCGAAACGCTGTACGACGCGGTCATAAAGGGGTTTAAGGACTTAGCCCAAACGCTTACAAAGGACGCGCTGAAAATGCGCGAGCCGTTAGACGTTGTAAACAAGGATTTAATCCCCGCTCTCGACT
>DJEG01000003.1 GCA_002431305.1 Ruminococcaceae bacterium UBA5904
CATGTTATGCTGTTATATTTGCAAACGTCGTTTACGCTTGCAAACGGGACGTAATCATACCCGGGGTCTGTTATGTCGCAGTGAATTTCGTCGGAAATGACCGTGACGTGATATTTTTTACACAGCGCGCCGATTTTTGCGAGCGTTTCCCTGTCCCATATAACGCCTGTCGGGTTGTGAGGATTGCATAAGATAAAAAGTGTTGTCTGCATATCAGATAATTTTTCCTCAAAATCCGTCCAGTTTATCTCGTATTTATCTCCGTCGTAATTGAGCGGACATTCCAAAGCTCTGCATCCGTTATTGATAATGCTGTTGAAAAAAATGTTGTAAACGGGAGTCAGCAGTACAATGTTTTCATTCGGTGTCGTAAGTTTTCTGACAAGACTTGATATAGTCGCCACAACGCCTGTCGAAAACATCAGTCTGTCATATTCGATTTCAAACGAATGACGTTTTTTATACCACGATATAACCGCGTTTTTCCACTGTGCCGGGACATCCGTGTAGCCGAAAATTCCGTGTTCGGCGCGTTTTATAATCGCTTGGGTTATCTCGGGCGCGGTTTTAAAATCCATATCGGCGACCCACATGGGGAGCTCGCCGTCCGCTACGTCCCATTTCATTGAAAACTCGGAACGTCTGTCGGTTACAGTATCAAAATCGTATGTCATATCATTACTCCCTTTCGGACATAATTATTTTTGTTTTCGACGGGTCGATTTTCGTTTCGTCGAGAGTAACAGAGCCTATTGATTCGGCTTTTATAATTCCCGACGAGGGGTTGAACACCGAGTCGATATGCGAATTTATTTCTGCGTCGACTGATGAGTATTCGAATGCGAGAGTCGTATTAATGAGCTTGCAGTTTTTCATAACGAGATTGTCAATGTAGCAAAGTCCCTGCAAACTCTCTATCGTACAGTTTATAAACGTAAGATTTTTCGAATTCCAGCCTAAATATTCGCCCGAAATGAACGAATCCTCGACCGTGACGTTTTCGCAGTTCCAAAATGCGTCCTTTGAAAGAAGTTTTGAATTTTTAACGGTGATGTTTTTTCCTCCGTCGAAACTGTAGTTTCCGTACAGCGTAAGAGAATCGATTGTAATGTTTTCACTGTTCATTGCGAAATAATCGCCCTTAGCCGTTACATTGTCTATTTTAACGTTTTTGCACGACCACAGCGTTTCGGCCGCATTCGGAACGGTAACGTTTTTAAGACTTACGTTATTGCATCTGCGGAAGTTTTTCGGAGCCTCTATTACTGAGTTTTTAACTTCTATGTCGTCCGTGTACCATACTCCGGCTCTCGCGTTTTCAAACCACGCGCAGGTATCAACATGTACGTTTTTACAGTACCAGAACGGATATTTCCACTTGAACATGGAGTTATATAATTTTAAATTTCTGCCGTGTTTTAATGGTGATTCACCGTCAAAAAACACACTGTCGTATATATTAACGTCGTTTTCTGAGAAAAGTGCACGTTCTCCCGATAAGTACTGCTGTTTAATTTCCTTTGCCATTTTTATCATCTCCGAAAGTATATGATACTAAGTATTATATATCAATTTGTTACGAATTAGTTAATAATATAACAAAATAGCCCCGAAAAAAATCGGGGCGTTTTTTGTAAGAAATCAAAATTGTAAATCAGACTGCTCTCGTAACCTTACCGGAACGAAGGCAACGGCTGCAAACATGAACTCTCTTAGGAGTGCCGTTGACAATAGCCTTAACTTTCATTACATTGGGCTTCCATGTTCTGTTTGATCTTCTGTGAGAATGGGAAACCTTGATGCCGAAAGCAACTTCCTTACCGCAGAAATCACACTTTGCCATGGTATGCACCTCCTTGCCGTAATACTTCTATAATTGCTAAACTATATTAGCAGAAATCCGAGACAAATGCAAGTGTTTTTTTAAATTTTTTTATTTTCCATCTCTTTATTGATTTTCAGCCGCGATTAAAAACGCTATTGACCTTAATTCGTCAAGCGTTTGTATTGTCGAAAGCTGTCTGCGGTACCCGGCGGCACCGCGTATGCCCTTTGTATACCACAGTGCGTGTTTTCTTGCTTCTCTGAGGCCTACGCGTTCGCCCGAGTAGGAGCATATTTTTTCGACGTGCCTGAGCATTACGAGCATACGTTCGGTCACGGGCGGGTCGGGGAGTACTCTGCACTCGCTTAAGTACGCGTTTATCTGTGAGAAAATCCACGGTCTGCCGAGCGCTCCTCTTCCGACCATTATAAGGTCGCACCCGGTTTTTTCATACATCAGCGCAGCAGACTGAACCGAGTCAATGTCTCCGTTTGCAATAACGGGGATGCCGACGCTCTGTTTTACCTTGCTTATCGTTTCTATGTCGATTCCCGGGGCGTACATCTGCTCCTTTGTCCTGCCGTGAACGGTTATCGCCGCCGCGCCGTTTTCTTCTGCAGTCATAGCCATTTCGACCGCGTTTATATTATCGGAATCCCAGCCGGTTCTTATCTTAACCGTGACGGGAATGTCGACAGATTCGCTTACTGCTTTTATAATCCTGCCCGCAAGCCCGGGATTTTTCATAAGCGCGCTGCCTGCTCCGCCCTTTACGATCTTGGGCGCGGGACATCCCATATTTATATCTATTATATCGGGCTTGTATGCTAATGCTTCAACTGCGGAGTTCGCCATTATTTCGGGGTCGGTTCCGAATATCTGCACTGCGCACGGATGTTCCGTGTCCGAAACTGACATCAGAGAAGCCGACTTCCTGTCGCCCATGCTTACGCCCTTTGCGCTGACCATTTCGCTGACGGTATACGCCGCGCCGTACGATTTGCACATCTCTCTGAACGCTTTGTCGGCGGCTCCCGCCATCGGAGCCAGCGCCGCGTAGCCGTTAATTTCGACGTTTTTTATCTTCAAATTCAATCACCGATATATAGAATAACATATTTTTTTCGATTTTCATACGGTAAATTTAAAAAAATCGGTTACAAATTCATTATATTATGTTATACTAATTCTATATGTGTATAAAAGGACTGGTAAAATGAAGATCCTTGTTATCGACGGAAACAGTATTTTAAACCGCGCGTTTTACGGTATTAAACTGCTTACGACTAAGGACGGCAAATTTACAAACGGAATATACGGATTTTTAAATATCCTTTTTTCGCTTGAAAACGAATATTCGCCCGATTCGGTTGCTATTGCATTCGATTTGAAGGCTCCGACGTTCAGACATAAGATGTACGCGCTGTATAAGGGCAACAGAAAGGGTATGCCGGACGAACTTGCCGAGCAGATGCCCGTGCTCAAAGAACTTCTCGGTGCCATGGGTTACAGACTCGTCGAGTGCGAGGGCTGGGAGGCCGACGATATTCTCGGCACGATAGCCGATAAGTGTCCGAAAAACGATATGTGTTACATTGCGACGGGCGACCGCGATTCGTTACAGCTCGTGACGGACAACGTTCACGTCGTTCTCGCCTCGTCGAGAATGGGTAAAACGCAGTATATTGAGTATGACCCCGCAAAAATTAAAGAGGAAAAGGGCGTAGAGCCGAAAAAATTAATTGAGGTCAAGGCTCTGATGGGTGATTCATCGGATAATATCCCCGGCGTGTCGGGAATCGGCGAAAAGGGGGCGACCGACCTTATATCAAAATTCGGCGATATAGATTATATATATGACAATCTCGATACGATCAAGATAACCGACAGCATGCGCAAAAAACTTGAGCGTGACCGCGATAATGCGTTTATGAGCAGAACGCTCGGCACGATAAGCGTTGAGGCTCCGGTTGATACGGACATTAATGATTATATCCCGTCCGAAATGAATAAAACGAAGGTCAAGAGCATACTTACCTCGCTTGAAATGTTTAAATTTATTGACAGGCTCGGACTAAACGACGTTGAGACTGTTTTTGAGACGGACAGGGAAGTTTTAAAATACGAATTTGTTTCCGAGAATCCCGATGATTTAATTGATAATATAAAATCTTCCGGAGATCTTTATTTTATTGCCGATTATAATTATGAAACGGCGCTGGTTAAATTTGAAAATAAGATTTTCAGAGTCGGATTTAATCTGATTTTCGATATACTTTCGGATGATGATATAAAGAAGTATACGCACGATCTAAAATCTCTTTCCGCCTATCTTCTCAAAAACGGATACGATATAAATAATGTCGTTTTTGATACCCTTCTTGCGGGATATCTTTTAAATCCCAACGCGAAGGACTACGCGGTTCGTACGCTTTCAGACAATTATGCCGTGTCGGCAGAGATTGAAAATTCCGACGACGAGAGCGTCAAAACATTCGCGCTGTTCTGTTCCCTGTGTCCGGTTCTCAATGATAAAATCGAAGAAAACGGACAGACCATGCTTTTAAGGGACGTTGAAATTCCGCTCTCGGTCGTCCTGTCGAGCATGGAGCTTTACGGTTTTGCCGTTGATAAAGAGGGAATAGACGAGTTCGGTTTAATGCTCGAAAAACGCATTGACGCTCTCGTCAGAGAAATATACGACTACTCAGGCTGTGCTTTTAATTTGAATTCGCCCAAACAGCTCGGCGAAGTTCTGTTCGAAACCATGAAGCTTCCCGCGAAAAAAAAGACGAAAACAGGCTATTCCACGAGCGCGGAGGTTTTAGAGGGGCTTATCGACGTTCACCCGATAATTCCCGATATTCTCGAGTACAGAACGCTTTCAAAACTTAAATCCACATACTGCGACGGACTGCTGAAAGTAATCGGCGCCGACGGCAGAATTCATTCGACGTTTACGCAGACGGAAACGCGCACGGGCAGACTTTCGTCAACGGAGCCGAATTTGCAGAATATACCCGTCAGAAGCGAATTAGGACGGGAAATGCGTAAATTTTTCAGGGCGGAGGACGGTTTTGTCCTCTGCGACGCGGACTATTCGCAGATTGAACTGCGCGTGCTTGCCGATATCGCGAATGATAAAAACATGATCGAGGCTTTCAATAACGGCGACGACATTCACGCCATAACAGCCTCGCAGGTGTTTAAAATGCCCATGGATATGGTTACCCCGCTTATGCGTTCGAGAGCCAAAGCCGTCAATTTCGGAATCGTTTACGGAATCGGCGCTTTCTCGCTCGCAAAGGATATAGGCGTTACGAGAGCAAAAGCCGCCGAGTATATAAATTCGTATTTAACGCACTATTCGGGCGTTGACAATTATATGAACAGCATTATTGCCGACGCTAAGGAAAAGGGCTATGTAACGACTCTTTTCGGCAGGCGCAGGTATCTGCCCGAGCTTTCCATGTCCAACGCGGTTCAGCGCGCGTTCGGCGAGAGAGTCGCAAGAAATATGCCCATACAGGGTACAGCCGCGGATATTATAAAAATCGCAATGGTACGCGTTTATGACAGATTAAAACGCGAAAACATGCGTTCGCGCCTTATAATGCAGGTTCACGATGAACTGATTATCGAAGCGCCCGAGGACGAGCGCGGCAAGGCATTGAACGTTCTTAAAGAGGAAATGGAAAACGCCGTTAAAATGAAAGTTACGTTAAGCGTCGACGCGCACGCGGGCAAAACGTGGTACGAGGCCAAGGGATGATTGAAGTAAGAAGAATGACCGCCTCGGATGTTAATTCGGTCTGCGAAATAGAGCGCGAATGCTTTACCCGTCCGTGGACTCGGCAGAATTTTCTTGATTCATTAAATAACGGCTGTTCCGTGTTTTTCGTCTCTCTTGACGGCGGAACAATAACGGGATTTATCGGCGCGGACAACGTCGGCGGAGAGGTTTATATAAGCAATGTGGCGGTAAAAGAAGAATTCAGAAAACGCGGTATAGCTTCTGCGCTTATTGACGCTATGAATTCATACTGCATTGACAATAACGCCGAATTCATAACGCTTGAAGTCCGGGTTTCCAACACTCCCGCCGTCAGGTTATATGAAAAATCGGGATTTGAAAATCTCGGCAGACGTAAAAATTTTTATTCCGCGCCGAATGAGGACGCGTTTATAATGACAAAATATTTTTTGAAAGAATGATAAATATATGAATATACTTGCAATTGAATCCTCCTGCGACGAGACGGCGGCTTCCGTTGTTGCCGACGGCAGAAAGGTTCTCTCGAACGTCGTCGCTTCGCAGGTCGACGAGCATGTAAAATACGGCGGGGTAGTCCCCGAAATTGCTTCGAGACGGCACGCGGAAAACATATCGCAGGTTGTTGATTCCGCTATAAAAGAGGCGGGGCTTGCATACGGCGATATAGACGCTGTCGGCGTAACGTATGCGCCGGGACTTATCGGTGCGCTTTTGGTAGGTGTAAATTTTGCAAAGGGATTAAGCTTTTCTCTTAATAAACCGCTTATTCCCGTTCATCATTTGAGAAGCCATATTGCCTCTAATTATATTACGTTCCCCGAGCTTGAACCGCCGTTTCTGGCTCTCGTCGTTTCGGGCGGACACAGCCATATAATCGCCGTTAAGGACTATACGGATTTTGAAATTCTCGGCAGAACGCGCGACGACGCGGCAGGCGAGGCGATGGACAAGGCGGCGCGCGCCATGGGGCTCGATTATCCCGGCGGCGTGAACCTCGACAGGGTGTCGAAGAACGGTGACCCAAAGAGCTACAAGCTCCCGCGCCCGCATGTTGACGGGAGCGAATATGATTTCAGCTTCTCCGGACTCAAGACCGCTGCCGTCAATATCATCCACAACGCAAAGCAAAAGGGCGAGGAAATAAGCGTGCCCGATCTCGGCGCGTCGTATATCGAGGCGGTCGTCAGATGCCTGCGTGAAAACACCGAAAAGGCGGCGCTGAACTTTGGTTTCGACAAGATAGTTCTGGCGGGCGGCGTGTCCGCAAATTCACGCCTGAGAGCGGAGATGACCGATATCTGCAAGGCTCATTCATGGTCGCTGTTCATGCCCGAACTGTCGCTTTGCGGCGACAATGCGGCGATGGTCGGCGCCCAGGGGTACTACGAATTCAAGGCGGGAAACATCGCTCCGCTGACCCTAAATGCGCGAGCTTCGATGCCTATTGATGAAATTGATAAATTTTTATCAAAAAAGGTCTGAAAGTTAACAGTTTCGTCATTGAAAAACTGAGTTTATTGGGGTATAATACATACTGGGTAAAGATGGTACCTTTCTTAATAGATTAGACGAAAGGAGTCAAATATCATGAAACATTTGACACAGAACAAGACAGTGATCGACTGGATCGAAGAGAAGATAGCTCTTGTATCTCCAGACGAAGTCATGTGGATCGACGGCAGCAAGGAGCAGCTTGACGCTCTGCGCGCCAAGGCCTGCGAGACCGGTGAGATGATCAAACTCAACGAGGATCTCCTCCCCGGATGCCTGCTTCACAGAACCAAGCCCAACGATGTTGCACGTGTTGAGAACCGCACATTCATCTGCGCCGAGAGCGAGGATCAGGCAGGTCCGACCAACAACTGGATGGATCCCTCCGAGGCTTATAAGATGCTCTACGATATAGCCAGAGACAGCTATAAG
>DJEG01000108.1 GCA_002431305.1 Ruminococcaceae bacterium UBA5904
TGCAAATATAACAGCATAACATGCATAGCTCCGACAAAGACGTTCAACCTCGCGGGACTTCAGACATCCGCGGTATACGTTCCGGACGAATATCTGTTTCATAAAGTTTGGCGCGCGCTCAATACGGACGAAGTCGCAGAACCCAATGTTTTCGCAATGACCGCGTCAATAGCCGCTTACGAACACGGCGAAAAGTGGCTCGACGAATTAAGAGAGTATTTATATTTAAATAAAAAAGCGGTACGCGGATTTATTGAAGAAGATGTACCCGAAATTAAGGTTGTAAGCTCTCACGCGACATATCTTCTGTGGCTTGACTGCTCAAAGATATGCGAAAACGCCGACTCTCTCGCAGACTCCATCAGAGCAAAAACGGGACTGTATCTTTCAAAGGGAAGCGCGTTCGGCAAGGGCGGAGAGGCTTTTCTCAGAATGAACACCGCATGTCCGAGACGAACTCTCGACGACGGACTGGGCAGGCTGAAAACATATTTTAAATCCGAAAAATAAAATAAACCGTAAATCAAAATTCCGAACAGAATTGAGATTTACGGTTTTTGTATTAACTTAATTTAATCAAGCGTGCTTGTCTGTCTTGCGCGCTCCCTTGCCTTCTGCATACGGGAGCTTTCTCCCGAACGGGGCAGTTCGGCTTTTCTTACAGATGACGGTACATAACCGGGATTACCCTCCGCCATAATTTTCTCGGCGATTTCGGGTTCGTAAATCTGTGCAAGCGTCAGCGCCAGAGCCTTATACTCCTCCGCTCTGTCGTTTGCAAGCGAATTCTGACTTATTTTCATAAGCACGGATTCCTTTCTCGAAAAATCCATCATTGAGACGGCAGCGGCCGCCTGATCCGCTCTCGACGGGTCGAAAAATCCCGCATTATAAAATTGCAATGCAAGCTCGTTCTGCGCCGCCTTATTATAGGCGGTATTTTTCTGTGCGGAAACTTCCACGTCGAATTCGGGAACTCTGTAACCGATTTCGGTTCCGTCGTTCAGAAATATTCGTTCGCCCGTTAAAATCCTGTTAGAGCACGAAATAAAGTCCATTTTTCCGTCCTCCCCGATAATCCTGAAGTTCCTCTCCTCAGAATAAAACTGCCTGATAAGACCGATTACGAGTTTGATAATTTCAGCATACGCATTATAAGTATTTTTAAGAAAATCTCTGCTCGTTTTTCCGCTTGCCTCCTGGAGCGCAGCGATAGCCGACGCAGCCGTTACCGCAGAGCCCGTACTGCCGTTATTTACGTCACGGTTTCCGCTGGTCTCCTTCAGTTCGTCTATTTTATTATTGAGAATACTTACATAGACTCCGTTGAGAACGGGAACGTCGATAGGCTTTACATGCTTTTCGTCAAGATCGCCTTCGACATGGACGATATCGCTGTTCCAGTCTGCGAATTCATCCTCGTTAATACCGCCGGACATCTTCGAAAAATATCTTATTTTAGAGCCGATTTTTGCGTTTCTGACCATAGCGGCGTTGAGTTCGTCTATCTGAATCTGCGTGTCCTTGCATATATCGGTGTAGGAATATCCGCACGGGCTTCCCTCGACGGGGAAAAGCACGTCAAACACGAACGGATATTTTCCGTGGTCGTAAATGCCGTCGGGAAAATGCTCAGGGTCGTTTTCTGTCGAAAACAAAACGGTATCGCCGACGTATTTGCAGTAGTGAACAACAGTTTTTGCACCGATTTTCTTTTTATAATACCAATCGATTACAAGGCTTTTATCGGTCGTGTCAACATTGTCGTCATAACGGTATTTTGTAACGCTGAGCACGTTTTTGGAAAAATTGATATCCTTTAAAAAAGGATACTCTCTGACAAGCGAATCATTGCTGTGCAGTTCGACGGTAAAGAAATTTGCGCTCGACTGAATATCGGTAATGCCGGGCTCCCAAAAACACGAGAGCAAATCCATTTTTTTAACCGAAATATCGCCCAGTCCGTTAAGTTTACCGCTGTCCCAAAATACGCCGTATACGCCCGTACCCTGTTTTAATTTATACCACATCGCGTCCGAGTAAGTCGCTGAAAAATTGTTCTGTTCAAGAATGACCGGTATAACGCCCGACAAAAGTTTTGCCTGAGGAACGTCGTTTTCCTCTCTGGGCAGAATATTAGGTTCGGGCATGGAATCCATGGCGTCGGCGTGCTTAGAAACAAGTACGTTCCACAGCCACGCCGTAGCGGGAGTCTTCTTTTTGCCGTTTTCATCGCTCCCCCACTGGCGGAGCTTCCAAAACTCTTCATTCTCAACAATCTTGCTTTCAAGTCTGCGCTTGCCCGCTCTGTACTTCATAAGAATCTGCGAGGCATTCTGTACCGCAGACGAATCAATAGGCTTCATAATGCTTTCATATGTGTCCATTTCCATACTCTCCTGTCATATTACCGAGCTTGATATAACGCCCGTTTTATTTTGTTTTTTGTTCATCTCGAGCGGGTCAAACGCGGGTATATGCGTTTCGCTCTTTATTCTCGGCGGAATGGGTCTCGTCATGCAGAAGTACCGCCACTCGTCCGCCGCGTGGTCTTCGAGCGAGGTATCTAAATCCTCAGGATTCGACGACGAATACATTAACGTCGGAATCGTGCGTATAAACGCCTTGCACGTGTTAAAAACGTACATCATTGCATATCCGTTTTCGTCGAACGCGAGTCTGTAATGGCACTGCATCCATCCGGGGATTCTCTTATTGTCCCCGGGGTCGAAATATATTCCGTACTTCTCCGCAGTCTCCGCCACGCTTTCTCCTCTTGACGTGTCCCAAATTGACGGGTCGGCGACGCCCAGTATTCGTTTCCCCTTTAAATACGGGTGTTCGTTTTCTATCCGCTTTATATTCGCAAACTGCTCGTCGGGCGGAATTTTTATTCCCTCGTTCGGCGTTTTCGTACAGCCGTAGTATTCCAATATTCTGTATATCACGCCGTCGGAGTCGACCGCCCACCACGCGCATGAAAACGGCTTATTATATCCGAAGTCGTAGCTTCTGTATATGTTCATGCCCTTAGGCTCGAACGGCTCAATAACGTGACAGAACCTGTGTGCTTTTCTAAGCTCGTCGGCGGTCATTTTCAGTTCTTCGCATTTCGAATGCAGGGGATTTATAATAAAATCCTCAAAAAACATACCCTCGAACACGTCCCACTTGCCGTAGAGCCACATGTCTTTTAATTTAGCCGGCAGAGCCTCGAGCTGATTTATATAATCGGGCTGTTTGCTCATCAACGCCTTATTGTCGGTCACGAGAGCCTGTATAAAAGTGTAGTCGTCCCCGTTCTCGCCGTCCTCGAATTCTCTGTCGACGAACAGGCGTTTAAAATACGCGTGGCTCGGCCCTCCCGGGTTCAGCGTGTAATACGTCCGCTTCGGNNCGTTTAAAATACGCGTGGCTCTGTCCTCCGGGGTTGCACGTGTAATATACGCGCTTCGGAAAGTCGTTAACGCCTCGGCAGCACGCCGTTATGCTTTTAATCTGATACTCGCTCAGCTGTGTAGCCTCGTCGAG
>DJEG01000041.1 GCA_002431305.1 Ruminococcaceae bacterium UBA5904
ACCGAAAAAATTCTTTCGCAGTTCGGCAATGTAAAACGCACAAAGAGCGGCAGTCTGTCGCTTAACATACCCGGGTCGGGCAAAAAAATTCTGCTCGACGCGCATCTCGACAGAATCGGACTCATTGTAACCGCAATCGATAAGACGGGATTTTTAAGAGTCGATAAATGCGGAGGAATCGACCGCCGGGTCATGGCGGCGGCGCGCGTAACCGTACTCGGGAAAGAAAAATTAAAAGGCGTTATTATAAGCACTCCCCCTCACCTTGCAAAAAGCGAGGACGCGGACAAGGCTCTGACGTTTGAATCCGCCGGGGTCGACGCGGGACTTTCATATGAAGAAATTTCAAAAATCGTAAAAGTCGGAGACAGAATTATTTTCGACGGAGAATTTTCTCTGCTTGAAAACGGTCTCGTAACATCCCCCGCTCTTGACGACCGCGCGGGCATGACGGCGCTTATAAAAGCCCTCGAAATAATTTCAAAAAACGGAGGAACGGACGCCGATATAACCGTTCTGTTCTCCTCGCAGGAGGAAATTACGGGCGCGGGCGCAAAAACGGGGGCATACGAGTTTACCCCCGACGAGGCGATAGCCGTAGACGTAAGTTTCGCAAGAGCGCCCGGAGTGAAGGAAACGGAATCGGGCGAACTCAAAAAAGGCGCAATGATATGCATTTCTCCGTCTCTTGACAACGAATTTTCGAATTCGTTAATCATGACCGCTCAGAAAAATTCAATTCCCTATCAGCTTGAAATATGCCCGTCGTCAACGGGAACAAATGCCGACGACATCGCATTAAGCCGTTCGGGCGTAAAAACCGCCGTTGTCTCGATTCCCCAGCGAAACATGCATACTCAGGGCGAAATTATTGCATTGGAAGATATTGATTCGTGCGCCGAACTTATCGCAAAATATATTATCGAAAACGGAGGTAAAAAATAATGGATTCGTTATTAAAAGAACTTTGCCTTACAGATTCGACATCGGGACGCGAAAAAAACGTCAGAGATTTAATAATTTCAAAAATCGAGGGTCACTGCGAATACAAGGTTGACACGCTCGGAAACATCATAGCATTCAAAAAAGGCAGAAAAACGCCTAAAAATAAAATAATGCTCGACGCGCACACTGACGAGGTCGGCGTTATCGTCACGGGCGCGGATTCGGATGGTTTCCTTAAATTTTCAAACGTCGGCGGAATTGATACAAAAGTCCTGCTCGCGCGCGTTATCTGCTTCGAAAACGGAGTAAAGGGCGTTGTCGGAGTAAAGCCGATTCATTTATTAGATAAGGACGAAGCGGGTAAAATTCCGTCAAAAGACGAGCTTTATATCGACATAGGCGCATCCTCAAAGGAAGAGGCACTCTCCCTTGTAAGACCCGGAACTACGGGCGTTTTTTCTGTTGAATACACAGAGTTCGGCGAACATAAAATCATGTCAAAAGCTCTCGACGACAGAGCGGGATGCTTTGTTTTAATCGAGATAATACGTTCCGAAATCGAGTACGACGCGTGGTTCTCGTTCTCCGTTCAGGAGGAAATAGGAGCTCGCGGAGCGGGAGTCAGCGCATACACGATAAATCCCGACTACGCGGTTGTAATCGAGACTACGACCGCCGCCGACATAATCGACGTTCCCGAGCACCGCAGAGTCTGTGAGCTCGGCAGGGGCGCAGCAATTTCGTTCATGGACAGAAGCACCGTTTACCTGCCCGAGGTTTATTCACGCGCCGTCGAAACCGCTGAGAAAAATTCAATCCCATATCAGATGAAAACGCTTGTTGCCGGCGGAAATAATGCCGGAAGCGTACACAAAACACGAGCCGGCGTGAAAACCGTTACGATAAACATACCGTGCCGTTATCTGCACTCCCCGTCATGCGTTTGCGACGAAAGGGATATAAGGTCCGTACGTGACCTTGCGGCGGCGCTTATAACCGAATTTGCAAATGATTAAACTGCTCACCGACGAGAGAACGGATGAATTTGCTTCATTCTGCAAATCAACCGTTTCAGGCTCGTGCATTTTAACAAAACTTCTGGCATACGGATTAGATACGCCGATTCAGTATTTTTGGTACAGCGAATCGGACGGGAAAATATCCGCCGTTTTCAATAAGGACGGAAGTCTTCTGACAGTTTCTGGCAGAACGGATTTTGATGAATTATTTGAATTTATAAGAATAATCGGATGCACATCCGTTTACTTCGATTTTATTCCCGATTTTGAGGACAGCAACATAAAACGGGATGACGTATTGATATACAAAACACCCTCCGAAGCCGGCGAAACAGCCGATATCGACTCGGAAAATATAAAAAATATTTTTCCTATAATATATGAAGACTGTACAAATGAAGAACGTAATGTTATATTCGGCTCGTGGTACCCCGATATTTCGCTGAAAAAACGGCGCGGGCTGATACGGGCAAAGGGAATAACACATGATAATAAACTCGTCTCATGCGCCGTAACATGTGCAGAAAACGAAACAACAGCTGTCATAACGGGAGTCGCAACGCTGAAAAAATACCGCCGAAACGGACTTGCCAAGCGGTGCGTTATCTCTCTTTCAAACGAGCTCAGAGGCGAGAACAAACGCGTTTATCTGATAACGGACAATGAAAAAACAAAAAAATGGTACGAAAAAATGGGATTTGAACATTTCTCATACCGTTACTCTTACGCATTATAAATTAAATGCGGGACTGCCGAACTAACCGGCAGTCCCCGTTTTTATGTCTGTTTTATCCCGCTTCGCCGACGTAAATTGAATATATAATCTTATCGCCGTTGTTCCATGACGCTGTTATCTCGAAAACGACTTCGTCGCCGTCAAGCTTTATAATGTTATTCTCGCTGTCAACATTTACGGCTTTCAGCGCGTCGGACGAATTACCGATACTCTCCTCTTTCCAGCCCCTTACGGTATAGGAATCCGGCTGTTTTTCGAATTTAAGAGTTACAAATTTAAAATCATCGGTCTTTTTTGCATAGCCGTAGCCTGTCGTCATAAGCGGACTTTCGCCGTAAACGCTCTCGCCGTTATACTGAACGGAATTCTCACACGCGGTAAACACACTTTTCTCGTCGTCATTTTTAAGGAAAGTGAGTTTCGGCGCTTTTTCGGAAAGTACCGGCGAAGTCTGCACGGTATTTTCTCCGTCATATACGCTCGGTTTATCATACGCGTCCGAATCAAGAAGTTTTACAATGCTTGTCGCGGTGATTTTATACGGATATGTTTCAAGAACATCTCCGCCGAACGTTACGGAAACGACGTTGCCCGCCTTAAATTTCGAAACGTCCGAAAAATCAACGTTGATCTCGTCGCCCTCGGAAAAATATTTCACGCCGTCGGTCACGACGTCCGTATTCGCCGTCACGCCCAAAAAGCTCTCTCCGACCTCTTTTACCGTTGCGCTGAAGCAGACGACGGTTCTAGCCGAAATATCGTCACCGACATCCGTTTTTTTACATGAAGCAAACAGTCCGGCAGCTGTTACAAGCGTCAGCAGAACAGCGATTATTTTTTTTGTCATCATAATATCCTCCCGTCAGGTTATTTTTCTGTAATTTACCGCAAGTCCTCCGTCGGAAGTCTCCTTATATCTTCTCGACATGTCGAGTCCGGTCTCGTACATCGTTTTTACAACGGTGTCGAACGATATCTTTCTCGTCGTGGTAAGAAAATTCGAAAGGCTCAGCGCGTTTATCGCTCTCATGGCGGCGACCGCATTTCTCTCAATACACGGAATTTGAACGAGTCCGCCGATAGGGTCGCACGTAAGTCCGAGATGATGCTCCATAGCGACCTCAGCGGCATACTCTACCTGATCTATACCCATTTCAAAAAGCTCCGCAAGCGCCGCCGAAGCCATGGAACATGCGGCTCCTACCTCCGCCTGACATCCGCATTCCGCTCCGCTTATGGAAGCGTTTGTTTTTATAAGATTGCCGATAATTCCGCCCGCCGCCAAAGCGTGAGCTATTTGAATGTCGTCAAATCCTTTCTGTTCCTGCATATAACGAAGAACGGACGGCACAACTCCGCATGAACCGCACGTCGGCGCTGTGACTATAATTCCGCCGCCCGCATTCTGTTCGCTTACGGCAAACGCATACGCGCAAACGACTCTGTTTTCCTTAGTCTGCGCGGATTCGTCGATATGTCTTTGATTAAAAAGATAGCGCGCCTTTCTCTGCGTACCGAGCCCTCCGGGAAGCTCGCCGGATTTTACAAGTCCCTCGTTTATCGAATTCTTCATCTGCTCCCATATATCGAGCAGATACTCCGTAATTCCGGCTCCGTCAAACTGTTCGGCATACTGCCAGAGACGGATTCTGTTTTTTAAACAATATTCGCTGATTTCGGTGAATGAATTATGAGGGTAAATCTCAGGCGGATCCTCATTCGGGAGTCCGTCATATTCAACAGCGCCCCCGCCTACGCTTTCGGCTCGCTGTTTTCCTATGAGATTTCCGTCTTTATATGCAAAAAAATCAAGAGTATTGGGATGAGGAAGCGTTGAAACGTCCGTCTCCTTGTCAAATACTATCTGAGTGCGGTTCGCCCCCAGCACCTCAAGCAACGCCTCGTCCGTCATATGTCCCTTACCGGTCATGGCAAGCGAACCGTAAAGTACTACCTTAAACGAATCTGCGTCCGGGAACATAGCAAGAATTTTTTTTGCCGCGTCGTTGGGTCCCATGGTGTGCGAGCTCGACGGTCCTTTTCCGACTTTATACAGTTGGGTCAAAGATTTCATTTTTCTGCCTCTTAAAAATATTATATATAATAATTATATATTTTTATTTCCGTAATATCAAGAATAAATTATATTCTTGTGAACTCTTTATACACGCATGCCTTCTTTTTATGTTATTTAGACAAACGGTTTTTATGTTTAATGTTAAAAATAAATAAAAATTTTGGTATTTAATTTCCTATCCGCTTTTCCGTTTTTCCTTAATTTGTTCATTCATAAACTGTTCAAAAATAATTATTTTTGTTGCATTTTTTTTATGTATATGATACAATTAGTTTTGTTAAATTATTAAGAAAAAAAGAAAGGGAGATGTTATAGTGTCGGACGAAAACAAAAATAACGCCGAGTCCCCGAATCCGGGCGAAGTGAATTACGTCTATCAGAACAGACGTTATGTCGGTAGAAAAGAAACCATCGGATTCGTTCTCTGGGACGCGGCGCAGAGTTTTAATATCAACACTTACTCCGGCAGATTTGTAACCAACGTTTTACAGATCGATCTCGGACTCCAGGCAATTGAACAGACTATCAACGGTATATGGGACGTCGTCAATGATATTTTCATGGGCGCAATTATAGATAAAACCCGTACCCGCTGGGGTAAGTTCAGACCGTATCTGCTTTTACTTGCTGTTCCCGGTCTTATTCTCACCGCTCTATACTGGCTGCTGCCTGTTCTTTTTGCGGGCAGAACAAGCATGGATATCACAAAATTCGTATTTTATTTTATTCTTGCGTTTATAAGAGAAGGTATCGGCACGTTTCAAAGCATTGCAAGAACTGGATTGCTGTCAACAATAACTCCTCATCCCGTTGACCGAACAAGGCTTATAACGCTTGCTAACTTCGCTTCGGGTACGTTCGGCGAGAAGCTTCCTGAGCAGATCACGACCGTTATTCTCGACCTTATCGACAACAAAGTTCTGACAAAGACGTTCAACGCCACGCAAAAACAGATGTATCTCGCAACATTCGTAGGCATGGGTCTTTTTACGACAATCGTTTCCAGCGGTATGTCAATGTGGTTCTTCATGAATTCAAGAGAGAGAATCATGCAGTCAATCGAATCGCCGAGTTTAAAGCAGAGCTTTAAGTCAATCATTAACAACAAACCCGTACTTCTGCTGACGCTCTCGGATTTCTTAAGCAGCTTCGGACTAAGCGGAAGTAAACAGGATTACTACGTTGACGTTCTGCACTTTGCGTCAATGACGCTTATCGCGGGCATCCCCGCAGCTCCCCTTTCACCTGTCAGTTACTCATACGTCCCGTGGCTGAGAAGAAAGTTCTCATCAAAAGTTCTGTACATATTCAGCCGTTATATAGACAACATTCTCAAGGTACCTATCTTCCTTATCGGATGTATCGGTATGAAAAAGGATTTCTCCGGCGGTGTTTATCAGAACAAGTGGGCAATGTGCGTTGTCATGATGGTTTGGGAAGTCATTTGGACATTGTTCTACGGATTAAAATCGGTTATCGGTACGGAAATGTACAACGAGTCCATGGATTACTGCGAATGGAAGAACGGCTACCGTACGGAGGCAATGACCTCGGTTGCGAAAGGTCTTGCGGCTAAGGTTGCAAACAAAGTCAGCTCCGTTATTACAACAATCCTCAAAAAAGCTATTAACTATAACACATCGGCTTACATTGAGGGACGAGAACAGCCCAACTCGGTTAAGTTCTATCTGTTTGCAATGTTCACTATCGTTCCCGCTCTTACGAGCTCGTTCGGTATTATACCGATGCTCTTCTATGACCTTGACGGTAAGAAGAAAGAACAGATGTACAACGAACTTCTTGAGCGCCGTGCGGCGATGCAGCAGAAGGTTAACGCCGACGCAAAAGAAGTTACCTCGGCTTCCGCTTCCGAATCCGCGGGAGAATAATAAAGCAAATTCAATATTTACGATAAAAGACGTGACCGAAAAAGTCACGTCTTTTTTGCATATACTTTTATACCCGTTATATCATCCTATGCAAATTAATATTGACCTTATATAAATATTATGATAAAATATTGATATAATAAATTAGGGAGGTAAATATAATGCCTACAATTAGACCGAGCGCAGATTTACGAAACAACTATAATGAAATTTCACAGCTATGTCATGAATATACCGAACCTGTTTTTATAACAAAAAACGGCAAAGGAGATCTTGCCGTAATGAGTATAGAAGCATATGAAAAGCTATGCGGAAAATATGAGCTGTATTCGGCAATAAACAAAGGATTACAAGATGTAAAAGAAGGTCGAACCGCTCCATTAGATGATGTCATTAAATCACTGAACGAGGACTTATTTCATGTATAACGTTATTGTGTCCAAAACTGAAGAAGAGGATTTAAAGACAGCGGCTTCCTACATTTCGAATGAGTTGAAAAACGAAACCGCTGCTAAGAATCTGATTAAAGCATTTAACAAAACGGCAATGTCATTATCTGAAATGCCGGAAAGGTTTCCGATTATAAATGACGATATATTAAAGAAAGATAACATCAGATTTACGCGAATTAATAATTACTTATTGTTTTATACAGTTCATCATTATAACAATAGTGTTTTTGTATTACGTTTCCTTTACGGACGTAGAAATTGGGAAAGTATACTGAAAATATAATACATATCGGTCGACTGACGCACAGCCGACCGATTTTATTATGCCGTTATTTTGTATATCCGCTGTATCAAATACATGTCGTCGTGCCGAGAAAAACGGGCTAAAAGAATAGAATTGTTTAAGAGTAGAACGATTCACCAACAGTAAAACGTTTAAGCGCAGAATGGGCCGAATGAGTCTAAACCGTTTAATCAAAAAAAATATTAAAAACGAACCGTTCACGCGCAAAAAAAAAGAGCCGTCCTTTCGGACAGCTCGATTTTTTGATTCGATAAATTAAACCTTTATCAGTTTAAATTATTTCTTCTTAGTTACTACGAAAGCAACAGCTGCAAGAGCAGATACACCAGCGATTACAGCGATACCGGCGTCACCGGTCTTCTTGATGGTCTGAGGCTTGTCAGTCTTCTTCTCACCGGTAGTAGGAGCTACAGTAGTGGTCTCTTTGGTGGGATTCTCCGAAGGAACCTCAGTTGTAACCTTCTCGGTGCTGAATGTGAAAGCCTTGCCTGCGTTTGCTACAGTGATTTCGTCATCAACAACGCTGTCCTTGTTAACAGTGATGGTTACCTTGTTAACGCCGTCTTTTACCTTAAGAGTGTAGGTAGCAACGCCGATAACATCGTCAGCAAACTCTTTTGAGCTCATAGCAGCGCCGCTGAGAAGATCCTTAGAACCTTCAGCAAGACCAGCCTCGGTAACGAACTTACCGTCAGCGCCTTCAGCCTTAACAAACTCAGCCTCATCGGGGTTGAAGTTTGCGAAGAGAGTAGCGGTGGTGTGACCCTTTGCCTTGTCAAGAGACATAACAACGGTAAGAGTTCTGGTGCTGTCGTCATACTTTCCGTCAAGGATGACAGAGGGAGCGTCAGCAGCGAAAGCTACAACACCGAGGCATGCCGTGAGGGCAAGTGCGATTACGCATGCAAGAATTTTCTTTGCAAGTTTCATTGGTAAAACCTTCCTTAAAAAAATTTTCTATTATCCTCTGCGAATAATACAGTTGTATTATATACTAACGTTTGGTTGAAGTCAAGTATTTTTTCAAAAAAATCCACTGGCGTTTTTCACAAATCATGACAATTTGACATTCCTCGCTTTATATAATATAATCATTATATAATTTATAAAGGAGGAAAACATCATGAGTGACAGTTTTTCGCTTCTTAAAGAAGAATGTCTGTCGTGTACAAAATGCCGTCTCGCCGAAACGCGTACAAACGTTGTATTCGGAGTCGGAAACGAACATTCAAAAATAATGTTTATCGGCGAAGCTCCGGGCGAAAACGAGGATTTAAGCGGAGAACCGTTCGTGGGCAGAGGAGGCAAGCTGCTTGACAATTATCTGTCCGTGGTCGGATTTGACCGCAATACAAATATATACATAACAAATACGGTTAAATGCCGTCCTCCGAAAAACCGCGATCCCATGCCCGACGAACAGGAAAAATGCATCGGGTACTTAAGGGAGCAGTTTAAAATAATACAGCCCGCAATAGTAGTTTGCCTCGGAAGAATAGCGGCATGCAAGTTAATTAAACCCGATTTTAAGGTTACGAAAGAACACGGAGTATTTTTCGATAAAAAGGGAACGCTTTTTGTGGGAACGTTCCATCCCGCCGCACTGTTACGCGACCCGAGAAAGAAAGAAAACGCACTCAACGACTTTTTAAAAATAAGAGAAAAAGCGGAAGAACTTAATTTGGTGTAAACAATAATTTATTATAAAACATAAACAAAACATGTAGGGGAAGACATTGTCTTCCCGGGGTAAAGGCAGAAATTTTTTAAGTATGATTTTGCCTTCGTAAACACGGAAATTTCATATTGCTGACGCAAATTTATTATTAATAAAACCGTAAATCTCATGCGGGAAGACAATGTCTT
>DJEG01000090.1 GCA_002431305.1 Ruminococcaceae bacterium UBA5904
CTCCGACTGCCGCCGTTGTCTCAGGCGTTGTTTCGGCAGAACCGTGACTTCCGCTGCATGTTGCCGGAATGTTGCTCGTCTTATACCAGCCCCTCGATGTGCTCGAACAGTTGGAACCTGCTATAAGCCCCGTTCTGGTGCAGAATGTCTTCTGTACAACGTCGTCGGGAACTTCAAACGACTTATCATCAAGCCCCGCATGAATAGCATTCATAACTCGCTGGAACACTCTTCCGGCGGGTTTTCCCGTTACCTTGCCTGTCATATCCTCTGCAAACTGCGAGTAACCGAACCATATTGCCGATACATAGTACGGAGTACCGCCGACAAACCAGTAGTCCTTATTGTCTGACGTAGTACCGGTCTTCGCAAAAGTCTCATAACCGCTTACGGGATAATTTCTCGCCGTACCGTTATATGAAGTTACAACCGTCTGCAAAAGCTGATTCATAACATAAGCCGTACCGGTGCTCATTACCTGTTCGCCCTCGTCATTATGGGACAGGAGAACCTTTGAACCCGTAGAATTCGTAACTCTGTAATAGCAGTAAGGTTTATAATATTTTCCGCCGTTGCCGAACGCAGCGTATGCGGCAGTCATTTCCAATGACGTAAGACCGTAACTCATTCCGCCTACCGCCATGGACGAATATGTGTTATCCGAATCCTTAGCCGTGGTAATATGGAACGTGTCTCTGAGCCATGTAAGACATTTCTCCGGCGTGAAATGATTGACTATCTGCGCGGGAATCGTGTTATCCGAAGGCGCGAGAGCCTGCTGAATATTTTTATAGCTTCCGGGCGAACCGGGGTCACCGCCGTAGTTTACAGGCCAGCGTTTGCCGTTAACCATGATACCGTAATTCTGAACAAGCGGGTATGACCACGAGTATTCGTCCGAATCAATCGCAAGCGAGTAAACACTCAGCGGTTTTATCGAAGAACCGGGCTGTCTCGGACTGTCAGTCGCAATGTTAAGACAGCGATTTGCGGTTTTCGGTCCGGCCTGACCGACAATACCGACAACTCTGCCCTCGTAATCCATTACGGTCATACACGACTGAATATCCTCGCCCTTCGAGCTTTTCGCCTGCGGAAAGTCGCTTCTGTTATAGTAGATATCCTCTATCGTCTTCTGAACCTCGGTATCAACAGCGGAATAAATTTTAAGTCCGCCGGAATATACCTTTCTCCAAGCCTCACTCGGAGTCCAGCCGTAAGCTGTCTGAAGGTCGGATATAACCGAGTTTATAACGAAATCGACGTAGTAACTCTGAATCTCGACCTGTTCGCCGAGTATGGAGGACGCGAGAGTCTCACCGTCGCCGTTTTCATCTTTTTTCGGCTTGTATTCGTCGCTGTCTGTAAAAATCAGCTTATAATTGAGCGCGTCGTCATGCTCCTTCTGCGTAATCATGCCGTATTCCAGCATATTGTCAAGACAAACCTTCTGTCTCTCCCTGTTTTTATCGGGATTGATCATGGGGTTGTACTGTCTGGGAGCCTGGGTAATCGCAGCAATACATGCGCTCTCGGCAAGATTAAGTTCGCTTACCTCCTTGCCGAAATAATACTCGGAAGCTGATTCAACACCGTAGCATCCGGCATCAAGATAAATAGTGTTGAGATAAGCCTCAAGTATGGTGTCTTTTGAATAATGTTTTTCAAGGTTAAGAGCGTACTGTATTTCCCTGAACTTACGAACAAAGGTACGTCCGTTCTCACCGGTAATATTCTTAATAAGCTGTTGGGTAATGGTCGAACCGCCCTGTGAGAAATGGTGAACGATAACGACCGACGCGGTTCTTATCCAGTCAACGCCCGAATGGGATTTAAATCTCTTATCCTCAAGCGCGATGTATGCGTTCTGAAGGCTTTCGGGAATTTTATCGAGCGAAACCCAAATTCTGTTCTCAACGCCGTGAAGTCTCGCCATTTCCACGGGATTATTATTAGAATCCATCGAATAAATAATCGTGGTCTGACTCTGCTCCGCCTTTTCCTGGTTCAAATCTATTATGATATCGCCGTTTACGGTCTTAATCATATTGACAAGAACGTAACCGCAAACGCTCGTAAATGTCAGGGCAAAAACAAGAATTATCGAAACTACAACCGTAAGAACACGCTTCGCCTTGGGCGAAAGAGGTTTGCGTTTCCTTTTCTTCTTTTTATTCCTTTTCTTTTTTTCGCCGGGTTCGGACTTGCCGTCTGTTCTGCCCGCCGGAATTTTCGGCTTTTGAGAGGAATCGTTCAAAATGCCTCTGTCGGCTTTTTCAAAACCGTCGACAAGCTCGTCTACGTCCGGCTCATCGGAAGAATCGGGCAAATCCACCGCATGATAATCGTTGATATCCTCGCCGTTATCGTCAAACGGAAAATTATCCATTAACTCAGTCCTTTCAAAGGATGTGTGTCTTAATACAAAAAGACCGACCGTTACTTTATCGGAGTAAGAAATTCCATCGAAACCCAGCCCGAATAATCGCCGTACTCGACAAATCCCCAGCCGTTATACACAAACTGAACGTTGAGTTCGGTGCTGTTGGGAATGGTCGCTATTATTTTGGTATCGGATGAAGTGGATGACGGAATAAGTCTTAAATTAAGCGTATCTGTGTTTTCAAGCGTGACCTTATACTTACCCTGCCCGGGAACCGCAGATGTCTGAGGCTCGCTCGTAACGGGTTCGGCAACAGCCGAAGACTTGGGTTCAGCCGTGGTGTCCTCGGCTTTTTTATTTTTCCTTGCAGCAGAGCAGGACGAACATGCAATCGCAAATACGACAACAACGATAAGCACCGCGGCACCGATTGTACAAGCGGCTTTTTTATTGGTCTTAATAAGCTCGATAAAGCCCGCAAGCCGAGCTCTTATAACACGCAAGCTTCTGTTTAATGCCTTTTTGTCCATAAATACATCCTCCTGCACACCGAATCATCACATCAATTTAAATATAATAGATACTATATTTTAAAAGATTATATCAAATTCAAACGCGCAATTCAACCATATTAACAAAATTGTAATCATTATTTTATTAAAAAGTCCATAAAAAAGGTCTGTAAAAACAGGTTTTTACAGACCACATTGTTTAAGAATTACGCTTTAGCGCCGAATATCTTGTAAATCATATCGAAAACATTTCTGAATGTCGACATAAGTCTTACAACGGTGTCGCAGAATACGGAAGCGATACTTCCGAGATCCGCAGAGTTAATTTCCTTTGCCTCGGGTGCGCCTTTATACTCGAGAGTAAACGCCTGAGTATAAACAATTCCGCCCTTGCCGATAATCTCTGCTCTGACGTAGGAACCGATGTTATCGCAGTCGTCAAGATCGATGGTCTTGCCCGTTGCAACGGTCTTTCCGTCGGAAACCCAGCGTACATAGAATCCGTCCGTGTTAATCGTTATACGGTCTTCCTTATCGTCAACCGTAATGCCTCTGATTACTGCGTTGGACTGAGTCTCGTCGAACTGGAATATGGTGCTCTGCTTTCCTTTTTCGGAAATTTCGCTTGAAATCGCTTCATAAGCCTTTTTCATCTCAGCGCCGACTGCCGCCGCATTTTTATTATTAGACGCGCAGAGAGTCTTTGCATAAGTTACAAGCTCGTCGTAATTGCCTATATATCTGCTCGCGGCAAAAAACTCGCCTTTTGAAAGAGCGGATTTAAGAGACTCATTAGAGAGTTCAGGCATAAGGGCTATCGTGTATCCGGAATTAACAATACCGAGATTGTGAGCGTCGGACGAACCTATCGCATACACGTTTCTGCCGTGAGGAACGAGATCGGTAAGAAGAGTGTCCCAAAGTTTGCGGTCAAATCTCGTTCTGTAGTCGCCCTTTGAATTAATGTCGATTCCGAGACAGGTGCTGTTATTAAAGAGCAGAGTCTCGTATTTATTAATAACGTAATTGTAATGAACGTCGTTTTTGTTATAAGCCTCGGACGAGGTTACCGCGTTTCTTGCCGACGTGTATTCTCCGGGATGATTTATAACGCTTAATCCGCCGAGCCGCTGAACGTTCGTTATCGGGGTGTAATAATCGCTCGTACCGCCGAGATAGCCGTTGCCGTAGTCAACAAACCAGCTGTTTACGTGAGCGTTATTAAACGACGTGGGGTTGTTCTCAATGCCGAACGGAACGCGCATCATCTTTTTGCCGTCTTTTCCGTTTGAATCGGTCTGATAATAAAACTGATCGCCGTTTTTGTCCTCTGTAAGAGTATAAGTATTGCCGTTCTCGGCGTCTCCGCCGTCCTTATTAAGTCCGACAATGGGGAGATTGCCTTTTCTTAAAGTAAGAGCAACCTTAAGTTCGGGAATGTAATTGGGATTCGTCCAGTCATAATCGGTCGTGCCGTGGTCGGTGACCGCCATTATGTCATAACCGAGCTCGTAATGTTTCTCAATCATTTCCTTAAGCGTGTTGCCTCCGTCCGTTGCGGTCGTATGGCAGTGAAGCTCCGCCTTATAGCGGTTAATCGTTTTCCAGTCAATGCCGACATAGGGATTGTTAATCTTATAATCGATATCAACCCTGAACGCAGACGCCGAACCGGCAAAAGGAACGGTGAGAATTACTGCGGCAAGAACGAAGCACAGAATCTTTTTAAAACTCTTTTTCATCCTTATTAAACCTCCGTGTATATAGTCCGATTAATATTATACATAAATATAATTAAAAAGTAAACCGATTAATCCCATTTCGGCATTTTGCCGTTTTTTAATTATTAATTTCGTTCAAATTGCCCATATAAATTTTTATTTCGCTTTAATCCAGACGCTTAAATTCGCCCGTCAAACGCAGTCGGACTGCGCAGTTTCAAACGAATCACAGGGATGTCATAAAAATAATTATCCGTTTACGATCTCTGAATTTTCTATAAGAGAAAAATCACTGCTTACAAGAATTTCAATCAAATCTTCGTTTGTTTTAATTTTCCTTGTCGTTGCGATTCCGCCCTTTGCAAGATTCGACGGACGGTGAAAATCACTGCCGGAAGTTCTAATCTTCATATTGTTTTCCTGCGCCCATTTCGACGCTTTTTCGCTCTCTGACTCGCTTTTCTGCTTGCCGTTGTATACCTCACATCCGTCAAGATATTTTGGATTCGTGCGAATCATCATCTCTCTGAACGGGTGAGCCTGAACGACAATAAGCCCGTTTTTCTTTGCAAGAGAGTAAAAACGTCTCGGGTACATAGCCATCAAATTTCCGCTGTTTTTAAGAAAATCCTCCGTAACTCCAAACACGAGATAGTCATTCGCCGTCGCGTAATATCTCAGTTCCATACCCAGCAGAACCGTAAAATTCTCATCGGCTTCGCTCAGTGCGCTTTTATACCCTCTCATATAAAAATCCGCAGCCCTCTGCGGACGGCCGACTGTAAGGGGGGAAAAAGTCATGGGGGAATAGTGGTCGGTTATAACAAGTCCGTCATAACCCGCTTCCTTAT
>DJEG01000011.1 GCA_002431305.1 Ruminococcaceae bacterium UBA5904
CTGACGCATTGTTATTTATAATATTGCCGTAAGTCTCATGCGGGAAGATGATATCTTCCCCTACATAAAGAATGTTCGCACTTCAAAAAAACATTTACGTTTATAAATAAAATTGTATAAAAATTTTACATTCAATATAAAGCGAGGTTAAAACTATGAAATCACTGGCTGAACTTGCCGCCATCCGCGAAAAAATGCAGAGTAAAGTTATTCTGCGCGAGGGAAGCGGCGACATCAGAGTCGTTGTCGGCATGGCGACGTGCGGAATTGCGGCGGGCGCAAGACCCGTTCTCAACAAGTTCGTCGAAGAAGTAAGCGCCGCGGGACTTTCCGATAAGGTCACCGTAACACAGACGGGATGTATCGGTATATGCGAGTACGAACCCGTCGTCGAGATATTCGTTTCGGGCAAGGACAAGGTTACGTACGTTAAAATGACTCCCGAAAAAGTTTCGGAGGTTGTCGAAAAGCATCTCAAGGGCGGATCGGTCGTTTCCGATTACGTTATTAAGGGATAAATAATTTTAAGATGTTAAAAATAAGGATTAAAAATCGGAGGTATACAATATGATTCGAGCGCAGGTATTGATCTGCGGCGGTACCGGATGTACTTCTTCGGGCAGTAAGCTTCTTATAGAAGAATTTGAGGCTCAGCTCGGGGCTTACGACCTTCATGACGAGGTTAAAATCGTAAGAACAGGATGTTTCGGTCTCTGCGCGCTGGGTCCCGTCGTAATAGTCTATCCCGACGGAACTTTTTACAGCAGAGTTGAGAAAGACGACGTTGAGGAAATAGTAAGAGAGCATCTTCTCAAAGGACGCGTTGTCGAAAGACTCGTTTACAATGACGTTCCCGAGGAGATTAAACATGAAGTAGAGGGCAACGTTTCTCTTAACGACACCGCTTTCTATAAATCACAGAAGAGAGTCGCGCTTCGCAACTGCGGAGTTATAAATCCCGAGAGCATTGACGAGTATATCGCAATGGACGGCTACGCAGCACTGGGCAAGGCTCTTACCGAAATGACTCCCGAGCAGGTCATTCAGACCGTTATCGATTCGGGACTGCGCGGACGCGGAGGCGGCGGCTTCCCCACGGGCAGAAAATGGAGCTTCACCGCCGCTAATAAGGCGGATCAGAAATACGTCGTATGCAACGCCGACGAGGGCGACCCCGGCGCGTTCATGGACAGATCTGTGCTTGAGGGCGACCCGCACTGTATCATAGAGGCTATGGCGATATGCGGTTACGCGACCGGCGCGAGCGAGGGCTATATCTATGTACGCGCGGAGTATCCCATCGCCGTCGCGAGACTTCAGAAGGCTATCGAGGACGCGAGAGCTTACGGACTTCTCGGTAAGGATATATTCGGTTCGGGATTTGATTTCGACTTATTCGTAAGACTCGGCGCGGGTGCGTTCGTCTGCGGTGAGGAGACCGCTCTTATGACATCTATCGAGGGTAACCGCGGTGAGCCGAGACCCCGTCCGCCTTACCCCGCGGTTAAGGGACTTTTCGGCAAGCCCACGACCGAAAACAACGTTGAGACGTTTGCGAATATTCCCCAGATTATCTTAAAGGGCGCAGAATTCTTTAATTCAATGGGTACCGAAAAGTCAAAGGGAACAAAGGTTTTTGCTCTCGGCGGTAAAATCAAGCATACGGGACTCGTCGAGGTTCCCATGGGAACGACTCTTCGTCAGATTATCGAGGATATCGGCGGCGGAATTCCCAACGGTAAGAAATTCAAGGCGGCGCAGACGGGCGGTCCCTCCGGCGGATGTATTCCCGCTTCGCTTTTAGACATTCAGATAGATTACGACAACCTCGTTGCGCAGGGCGCGATGATGGGTTCGGGCGGTCTTATCGTCATGGACGAGGACACATGCATGGTCGATATCGCAAAGTTCTTCCTTGCGTTCACGGTTGACGAGTCGTGCGGTAAATGTACGCCCTGCCGTATCGGTACTAAGAGACTTTACGAAATTCTCGAAAAAATCACACGCGGTGAGGGAACGCTTGAAGACCTCGACAAGATGGAGAAGCTCTGTCATTATATCAAGGACAACTCCCTGTGCGGTCTCGGTCAGACGGCTCCCAACCCCGTTCTCTCAACATATCAGAGATTTAAGGACGAGTATATCGCCCACGTTGTTGACAAGAAATGTCCCGCGGGCGTGTGCAAACACCTTCTCTCAATTACAATCGATCCCGACAAGTGCCGCGGATGCACGCTCTGTTCGAGAGTATGTCCCGTCGGCGCAATCTCCGGCGCGGTCAAGACTCCCCATTCGATCGACACATCGAAATGTATCAAGTGCGGAGCCTGCATGGAGAAATGTAAGTTCGGCGCTATAAGCAAGAAGTAAGGAGGAACGGAAAATGGCTGATGTAAATATTAAAATCAACGGCAGAGAATGTTCCGTTCCGGCAGGCAGTACGATTCTTCAGGCTGCCCGTATGTCCGGCATCGAGATACCCACTCTTTGCTATTTAAAGGAGATCAACGAAATCGGCGCGTGCCGTATATGCGTAGTCGAGGTCAAGGGCGCGAGAAGCCTCGTAGCCTCGTGCGTATTCCCCGTAAACGAGGGAATGGAAATATTCACAAACACACCGAGAGTTATCGAGTCGAGAAAAACCACTCTCGAACTCATTCTTTCGAATCATAAAAAAGAATGTCTTACCTGCGTCAGAAGCGGAAACTGCGAACTTCAGAAGCTCGCGCGCGACTACGGTCTTGATAACGAAAACGCATTTGAAGGCGTTAAGACGAAGAGCGAGATTGACGACTCCGCAATTCACATGGTCAGAGACAATGAGAAGTGCATACTCTGCCGCCGCTGTTCGGCAGTCTGCGAGAAGCTTCAGAGCGTTGCCGTTATCGGCGCGAACGCGAGAGGATTTGACACGCATATCGGCTCGCCGTTCGAGTATAAACTCGCCGACACCGCATGCGTTTCGTGCGGACAGTGCATAAACGTATGTCCCACCGGCGCGTTAAGCGAAAAGGACGACACTCAGAAAGTATTCGACGCGTTGAACGACCCCGATAAATTCGTAATCGTTCAGACCGCGCCCGCCGTCAGAGTCGGACTCGGCGAGGAATTCGGATATCCGATAGGCACCGTCGTTACCGGAAAGATGGTTTCGGCACTGCGCGCACTCGGATTTGACAAGGTATTTGATACTAATTTCTCGGCTGACCTTACGATTATGGAGGAAGCGACCGAATTCATTTCGCGTTATACCGAGAAGAAGAATCTTCCTCTCATAACCTCCTGCTCGCCCGGATGGATCAACTACTGCGAGCATTATTATCCCGAATTTATAAATAATCTTTCGACCTGCAAATCGCCCCAGGGCATGTTCGGCTCCGTCGCGAAAACTTACTACGCACAGAAGATGGGCATCGACCCGAAGGATATATTTGTAGTCAGCGCGATGCCCTGCACCGCAAAGAAATACGAGGCGCAGAGAAAGGATCACACCGCAGTCGAGGGACTTTACGATATCGACGCGGTCATCACCGTAAGAGAGCTTGCGAGAATGATTAAAAAGAGCGGTATTCTCTTTAACCTCCTCGAGGACGGAGAATTCGACGCTCCGTTCGGCTTAGGCTCGGGCGCGGGAACGATTTTCGGCGCAACCGGAGGCGTTATGGAGGCGGCTCTTCGTACGGCTTACGAAACGCTTACGAAAGAGGAGCTTAAAGACCTCGAATTCACCGACGTCAGAGGTGTTGAGGGAATCAAAGAAGCGACGTACACGATAGCCGGCAACGAGATCAAGGTTGCCGTAGCTTCGGGACTTGCGAACGCCAAAAAGGTTCTCGACATGGTTAAGTCGGGCGAAAAGGCTTATGATTTTATCGAAATCATGGCATGCCCCGGCGGCTGTGTAAACGGCGGCGGACAGCCTATCCAGAGTGCGAGCGTAAGAAACAATTACGATATCCGCGCGCTGAGAGCTGCGGGACTTTATGCTGACGACAGAAACCTGCCCGTCAGAAAGTCGCACGAAAACCCCGACGTAAAGAGAATTTACGAGGAGTTCTTCGGCGAACCCAACAGCCATAAGGCGCACGAGATACTCCATACGGGGTACACCGTTAAATCAAAGTATTAATTAACGGGGATGTTAAAAACGCCCGGACCGCAAAAAACTTTAAAAGCTGTGTGTTTTTTGCTATGAACCACCCTCACCCTCGGAGTACCTTTGTACGCCGTCGGGCAAGCCTCAAACGCCGTTTGGGACGGCGTTTGAGGTTCGGTTGATTCATTCCGAACATTTTTTCCTATCCCCTCAAAAAAAAGATGCGGATGTTGAGAAGTCCGAACTGATCTGAATATCCGCATTCAAATTAAAAATACAATAAAAAATAACCGCCGAATCGGTCAGTTTATCCCGATTCGGCGGTATTTTTGATAAACAATAATTTATTGCGGTAATTTATTTTTAAAGAAT
>DJEG01000066.1:0-459 GCA_002431305.1 Ruminococcaceae bacterium UBA5904
GCGACGGAAGCATGAAGTTCGGCGTTCAGCAGGATACCACAGGTGATATCTACGCTTCGGATACCGCAGATAACGGCGGTTACGGCGAGGAGAATGTCGTTCGTTACAAGAACGGTGCTGACGCTGTACAGGCTCTTAAAGCAGGCAAGATTGACGCTGTTATCATAGATAACGAGCCCGCAAAGAGCTTCGTAGCGGCTAACGACGGACTTAAGATTCTTGACGGTGCATGGGTTGAGGAACATTACGCAATCTGCGTATCAAAGGACAACACCGCTCTTCTTAACGACGTTAATGCAGCTCTTAAAGAGCTTATCGCCGACGGTTCCGTTCAGAAGGTTGTTGACAAGTACATTCCCGCTGACGCAGAGGGAGCCACTGCAAAATAACTGTTTACAGAAGTTTAGAGGGCGGCTGTACGGTCGCCCTTTATGTTTATAATAACCTCACGAAACACAA
>DJEG01000066.1:527-3704 GCA_002431305.1 Ruminococcaceae bacterium UBA5904
TTAGGCACAACGCGCCTTCGCGATATGGTATAATGTATAATTTTTCGGGAGGTGTGTGAATTGGCAAAATGGTTTGCGGAAGTTGCCGATACGTTTTCACGCTGTTTCTTGGAGAACGGATACTGGAAATGGATCGTCGACGGATTCAAAACATCTATTATCATAACGGTTTTCGCCGTACTGCTCGGATTTGTTTTAGGTATAATTCTCGCGACGATACGCTGTTCATATGACAAAAACGAGGAAGCTCTCAAAATGAGAAAGAGCTTCGGCTATTATATTCTCAAATTTATAAACGGTATATGCAAACTGTACATAACGGTAATCAGAGGCGTTCCCGTCGTTGTTCAGCTGATGATTTGGTATTTCGTAATACTTGTTTCGCAGAATAATTCGACGATTGTCGCTATTGTTGCGTTCGGATGCAATTCTGCGGCGTACGTTGCCGAGATATTCAGAGGCGGTATAATGAGCGTCGATGCCGGTCAGCTTGAAGCGGGCAGAAGTCTCGGATTTAATTATGTTCAGACCATGTACCATATCGTTATCCCCCAGGCGATAAAGACGGTTCTTCCCACACTTTTAAACGAGGTTATCGCGCTGTTAAAGGAGACTTCCGTTGCGGGTTATGTCGGAATTACCGACCTTACCAAGGCGGGCGACCAGATAAGAGGCCGCACGTTTGAGGCGTTTATGCCCCTGCTTATCGTCGCGGTTATCTACCTTATAACGGTTGTAATTCTTACAAAGGTATTCGGCGTTGTCGAAAGGAGGCTGCGTAAGAGTGAAAGATAATAATTCGGACGTTATAATCAGCGTCAGAGATTTGAAAAAGCACTACTTAGGCGGTAAGGTCAAGGCGTTAAACGGCGTAAATCTTGACGTTCACAAGGGCGAGGTCGTCGTTATCATAGGACCGTCGGGAAGCGGTAAGTCAACGCTTCTTCGCTCATTGAACCTGCTCGAAATGCCTACTTCGGGAACGATTACGTTTGACGGAGTAAACATTACCGACCCTAAGAACGACATAAATCTTCACCGTCGTAAGATGGGAATGGTTTTTCAGCATTTTAACCTTTTTCCGCACATGACGATTATGAAGAATATGACGATAGCTCCGATAAAGCTTCTTAAAAAGAGCAAGGCGGATGCCGAGAAAGACGCACTTGAGCTTCTCGAGAGAGTCGGACTCGCAGACAGAGCGAACGACTATCCCGCTCAGCTGTCGGGCGGACAGAAGCAGAGAGTTGCGATCGTCCGCGCTCTTGCAATGAACCCGGACGTTATGCTTTTTGACGAGCCGACGAGCGCACTCGACCCCGAAATGGTCGGCGAGGTTCTTGACGTTATGAAAGGGCTTGCAGAAAAGGGCATGACTATGGTCGTCGTAACACATGAGATGGGATTTGCCCGCGAGGTTGCGGACAGAGTCGTTTTCATAGACGAGGGCGTTATCATGGAACAGGGCGCACCCGCGGAGATTTTCGACTCGCCCAAAACGGAGAGAGCAAAATCATTCCTGTCAAAGGTTCTGTAATTTAATAATTATAAATTTCAAACAGGGATTGCTTTTATAAGCGGTCCCTGTTCGGCAAGGTGTAAAAAATTATGATAACGGTAAGAGAATTTAATAAAAACGATATCCCCGCCATGGCCGAAATCTGGAACTCCGTCGTAGAGGACGGAATAGCTTTTCCGCAGACGGAAACCATGAGCGAGCATGAGGCGGAAGAATTTTTCGATTCGCAGACGAAGTCGGCTGTCGCGGTCGATGAAAACGGCGAAATTTTTGGATTGTATATTCTTCATCCCAATAACATCGGCAGATGTTCGCATATTGCGAACGCAAGCTACGCCGTCAGAAAAGACGCGCGCGGACTTCATATAGGCGAAAAACTCGTTAAGGACTGTATGAAAAGCGGAGCCGAAGCGGGATATAAGATTCTCCAGTTCAATGCCGTAGTACAGTCGAATATTCATGCAAGACATCTGTATGAGCGTCTCGGATTCGTACTGCTCGGAACCGTTCCGGGAGGATTCAGACACGATAACGGCGAGTACGAGGACATCTGTCTTTACTATACAGAATTATGAAAACAAGCCGGTATTTTACTTTTACATTAAGTTCAAATATTTTTTTGTTTTAACTATTGCAATATTGTAAATAATAGTGTATAATGTAGGTCGTCGGTTAGCTGGTGTGGCTCAATGGCAGAGCAGCTCATTCGTAATGAGCAGGTTGTCAGTTCGATTCTGACCACCAGCTCCACATTCCGCGGAAGTTATTTCCGCGTTTTTTTTGTTTTAAAATTCGAATGAAAATCCCGCGTCTCGGTTCAGCCCGGCGCGGGATTTCTGTGTATATATATTTTAAAATGTGTATGTCCCCGCGCGTGCTTTTTGTTTTCTTCCGTCCGGGAGGATTATATCCGCCGTGCAGTTCGGCGGGATTACGATATCGAATTTATATTTTCCGTTTTCTTTTTTCCAGCCCGATTTTACCGTGCCGAATACGCTTTTATATTCCGCTCTCGCAAAAGTAAAATGACCGCCCGGAATCGGTTTAATCATAAAATGATTTTCCCCGTCGACGTTGATTCCGCACATTGAGGAAAACAGCCATTCGCACACCGCGCCCTTTGAATAATGATTTAACGAGCCGATTCCGTCCTGCGCTTTGTCGCCTTCCCATGACTCCCACACGGTTGTCGCACCGGATTTACTCATAAAAAGCCAGCCGGGCATTTCCTCGTTTTCGAGGAGTCTGTACGCGTAATCTGCATCTATATCCGCGAGAACTCCAAGGATAAGAGGCGTTGACAGAAATCCCGTTCCGACTCTCCATGAATAATTATTAAGAGCTTTTATAAGGCGTTTCTGCGCGTATGCTTTTTGTGAATCGGATAATAAATTAAACGCGAGAGGGCGTACGAGCTTTGACTGCCTGTCTGTGTCGAGCGAATATTTTTTAGTTTCGACGAGTTTTGAATAGCCGATTCTAGCTTTGTCCGCATACTTTTTAAATCTGCGCGCGTCGCCGTGCCTGTTCAGAACTTCTGCAATTTCCGTCATGCATTCGAGCATGTAAACTATATATGCCGTGGTTTCCTCCGGGTGAGGCGATATGAAATCCGATACGGCAAACGCTTTGACGTCGGCGGGTTCCGCCCATTCGCC
>DJEG01000128.1:0-237 GCA_002431305.1 Ruminococcaceae bacterium UBA5904
TCATTTCTCGCGTATTTATGAATATTACCGATGTGATGAATCGCTCCGCCGAGCGCGTCGATAAGCGCGGTACATCCCCTGACTTCATAATCTTCGGCAGTCATTTCTCTTACGTTTTCGAGTTTTACCCTGTCGTAAAGAACCTCGCTTACGTCGTCGAACAAAACGACCGATACATAGCATTCGCCGTCCTCTTTCCTCTGTTTTTCTATAAGAGAATTGAATCCGCCGATCGTA
>DJEG01000128.1:284-7312 GCA_002431305.1 Ruminococcaceae bacterium UBA5904
TCCTTTTCGAGTCCGTACATGGAACCGCTTCTGTCGATTATAAATACAAGTTCCGTTAAATTGTTCTTATTTTTGTTTTCTGTCATGATATTTACCTCCGAAATATTTTTGATTACATCCGGATTATATATCATTAAAAAACTCATTGTGTCGCATTAAAAGCGACAAATTTACGCGCCTATCAGACTTTGGTCAAACGCAAACAAAGCCTCGTTTATATCAAATACGTTATAATTACCTTTATTAATAAAATACTCGACTATTATATCGAATTTACTGCTTCTTGAGAGCGAATATCCCGCCTTATTAAGCATTTCCTTCGTCTCGTCTATCCCGAGTTCTAAAGCGAGGGCGAACGCGACCGCCGTCGTCTTGCGCGGTTTATAATTAATATCCGTACGTATTTTCGAAAACAGTTTTCTGTCGACATTCGCACGTTTATAACACTGCGCGTCGGTCATTCCCTTTTCGTCGATTTTTCTTAACAGCATTTGTGAAAAGCTCTCGTCTATACTCGCGACAGCCTCGTCCAAAGTTTTAAACTCACAGACAGTCGTGTCCGCCTCGGGCGAGTACATAGGAGCGCACGGAAATTCGTCATAATCTCTTTTACGGTTTACACGCCTTCTTCTTATCCCGTCGTCTGAGAGTATAATAGATTGTTCCTCATAATGTTCCTCGGCGTAGTTATCGTCGATATAACTTTTGATATCCGAAAACAGCTTCTCACTGATTGCATACGATTTTTTGTCGAATACAACTATGCTTATATCCATATCGTCGTTATTCATTAAAAATGAACTTATCTCGTCTATCGCAATATTAATAGCCTTATCCTTCGGATAATTATAAACGCCGGACGAAATAAGCGGAAACGCGACGCTTTTGCATTCATACTTAAGAGCTAACGCAAGCGAATTTTTATAACAGTTTCTGAGTAGATTTTCCTCGCCGTTATCTCCGCCGTTCCATATAGGTCCCGCGGTATGTATTACATATTTACATGCAAGGTTATATCCCGGAGTTATTTTAGCCTCGCCCGTCTTACATCCGCCGAGTTTTGAGCACGCTTTTTTAAGATCCCTGCCCGCCGAAGAGTGTATAGCCAAATCCACGCCTCCGCCGCCGGACAGCACTGTGTCGGAAGCGTTGACTATCGCGTCGCATTTTATTTTAGTTATATCACCCCGAATTATTTTAAACGGCATAATATCGCCCTCTTTAAATCGTATTTACAATAATATACCATATATATTTTATAAAAACAACCGTTTGTATTGCAATTTAAATTTCGAATTGATATAATCAAAAAAAACACACATACGGAGATGATTTGATGATATCGATAGACGAATACTTAGAAAAAGTCGACGAAGTAATCGCCAAAGGAAAATATAAAGACACATGGGAAAGTCTGTCTCAGTACAAAATTCCCGACTGGTACAAAAACAACCGTTTCGGTCTGTTCGTTCACTGGGGATGTTACAGCGTTCCCGCCGTCGAGAGCGAGTGGTTCCCCCGTCAGATGTATCAAAAGGACACGAAAAGCTGGGAGTGGAGAATAAAAAATCTCGGCGAAAACGGCGATTACAGACAGATAGTCGAGCGTTTTCACCCCGATAAATTCGACGCGGACGAATGGGCTGACATCTTTTATAAAAGCGGAGCGAAGCACATAATGCCCGTCAGCGAGCATCACGACGGAATTAAGATGTACAAAAGCGAATTAAACCGCTGGAACACCGTAGAGCTGACCGGACATGATTATCAGAAAGAACTTCACGACGCGTTCGATAAAAAAGGACTTAAATTCTTCTGCTCGTCCCACCGCGCGGAACATCTGTGGTTTTTAAACGGAGCCGTGGAAAACGTACCGGGTTCCGAGTCTCACGGCGAAAAATACCGCGATCTTTACGGACCGTGCATGTCGTTCGAACCCTCGAAATCCCGCCCGGGTCATGAGGACGGAATCGAGGCTCCCGAATACTGGCTCAAGGACTGGCTTGCCTCGTCGTGCGAAATGGTCGAGAATAACAGACCGTGGGGAATTTATTTCGACTGGTGGATATATCAGAGCGAATTCAAACCCTATATCAGAAAGTTCCTCGCGTACTTCTACAACAGATGCGACGATTGGGGGTACACTCCCGTAGTTTTCTACAAAAACGGATGCATGATGCAGGGATGCGCCGTTTTCGATGTTGAGAGAGGGCAGATAAATTCAATAGCTAAAGACGTATGGCAGTGCGATACCGCGATAGCAAAAAATTCGTGGGGCTATACGGAAAATAACGAATTCAAATCCCCGTACGCCTGCGCCGTAAACTTAATAGACGTTGTGTCTAAAAACGGCTGTTTTATGTTAAACGTAGGGCCCAAAGCCGACGGAACGATATGCGACGAGGAGAAAAATGTTTTATTGAAGCTCGGCGAGTGGCTTAATATAAACGGCGAAGCCATATATTCCTGCGAACCGTTCACCGTATTCGGCGAGGGCAAAAAACAGCAGAACAAAGCGTTTAACGACAATCTCGAATATACCGACAGAGACTACCGTTTTACCTATAAGCCGGAGACAATATATGCGTTCCCGATGTCGGTTAAGGAGAGAACGTCGTACTGCATTAAATCGTTAAGATACGCAAATGAGGGAATCCGCTACGATATTAAAAATATTGAGCTTCTCGGTCACCCGGACATAAAAATCAAATGGATTCACGATAATAAGTCGCTTAAAATCAAGCTCCCCTCCCCCGTAAAAACAGATATGCCGTTGTGCTTTAAAATTTCAATAGATTAATACATAAAAAAGTTCCGCCCCATTATGAGCGGAACTTTTTATTATCATTTTAAATCCGAATACGAATTGACGGAATAGAATCCTATACTCTCCGACGAAACTTTATATATTTTACTGCCCCCTGCGAGCATAAAATACACATTGCCGTCGCTGTCTGCTTTCGAAACAAGAACTTCGAACGTTTTATCCTCGTCCTCTTTCGTATACGAAATCTTATAGTCTCCGTACGGAGAGGAAAGTCCGTAATTGCCGAGTTCGTCCGCCGTAGGTTTATAACATACAAGGTCGGATGTATCAATACTCGTCAAATCTTTTATCTTGTCATTAACTTTGTCGGAAGTGAAATTCTCCTTCTTGTCCGCTGACTCGTAGCTTATGTCGTACGACTCCGATTCTTTTTCCTCTTTTATAAGGGTCAATGAAGCGGAAAAGTCTCCGTTTTTGATATCTACACTCTTAACGTCATCCGAATTTATATCGGAAATCGTATCGCGTTTTACAAGCGTGAGCCTGTCGGCATTAAGAGAGTCAAAAACCGTGCTTTCGGCATAGTAAAGCGAGTTGTCCCCGCTTATTGAAAAATAGTACATTGACGTATTCTCATTGAGATTACCGAATTTTAACGTTTTATCGTTATTGTCCGACGTTTTTATATCAAGAGCAAGTGCCGGAGAATCGAGTCCGTACTTCGACGCGTCGGCTATATCGTCGGAAATTTTCTGTTTAGCTTTTAATGAAGCAAGCGTTTCGAATATAACGGCTGTTTTATCTGAATCTATTTCAAAATCGGACTCGCCCGAAACATTGAAATTACCGTCCGAATCCTTTTCGAGCGTAACGGAATCGGAGCCTTTTGTAATAGTAACACTCGTTATATTGTCTTTTTCTTCCGAATAAAGCGTGATACCGTCCGCCGAATCGTTTTTATCCGTTACGGATTTAATTATAAAATAACCTCCGACGGCAACGATTAAAACGGCCAAAAGTATCAGCAGTTTTTTATATCTTTTCATCAACGGCTCCTCCTCTTATACCATACCGCGACTCCGCATATAATTATCGCCGCGGGAACTATAACAAGCATTATGACTCTGAACGCGGTATTGAACGAATCCGAACCGAACGTGAGCTTTGATTCGGTCGAGAGAGCCTTCGCGTGAACGCTTATCGAATTTTCCTTATCGCAAAGCCAGCTTATGCTGTTTTTGAATAAGTCGATATTAAGACTGAACTGCTCGGTAAGAGTCGAATCCATAAGTTTATTCGTTCCGAATATAACCGCGTCCGAACCGGTCGAGGAATTCTGAACTGCGGCGGCGGGGTAAAGCTCGCTCTTCTCATCCTCGGACGAGGTATAAGCCTTTGACGAAGTCTTTAACAGCGGAGAGAATGTTACATTGTCCTTATTATCGTTTATAACAGCTTTCGAATCCTGAATACACGAGTACATATCGAGTCCGCCGAACGGATAAACTATCGGGTGTTCCTCGTCGAATATCGGGCAGAGATACGTGTCGCCCTTACTGAACGTTCTGCCGTTCTGCGTTTCGTGAATTACGGAATCGGACAGCTTAACGCCGAGCAGAGACAGAAGTCTCTCAGTGTTTCCGATATCCGTAAGCGACGAATCAACCTCGACATAAATCTTTCCTCCGCCGTTTATATATTCGGCAAGTTTATCATACACAGCGTCGCTGATATCGATTGACGAAACGGAGAGAACCGCGCAGTTTATGTCTGAAGAAATATCCTTTTCGGCAGGGTCAACTTCTTCTGTCTCTATATTTTCCTGCTCGAGCGCGTTTTTCAGCAGAGAATAATCGTTGTCGTTATAATTTATAAAACATACCTTGTACGTTTTATCGCTCGTTACGTAATCTATCGCGTTTATAAGGCTTAATTCGCCGTTAAAATATACGTTCGTGTTATATCCGTACTGCTGTAAGTAGTAGATATAATTCTGATACGAACCCGCCTCGTACGTTATAAGCTCATCGGATGTTATTATTTTTATTTTATCCCCGCATTTTACGATAACGCTTCCGGGCCCAACGGTATCGGACGTAAACTGTTCGCAGAACGTCGGTTCAACGTCGGAATCGACCGTCTCGCTTTTAACTTTCGAATTAAGAGCGGTTATTTTTGAAATAAGAGTCTCGACATACTTTATCGTCGAATCGGACGTGGTGTAGTAATAAATTTCAACGTCCTTGTCAAGCTCGGAAACTATCTGCTTAGTCTGTTTTGAAAGCGAATATATTTTATTCGCCGACACGTCGAGCTTGGTTATCCTCTCGGGCACCGCGCCGACGATCAGATTTAATACTATCGCGATTACAATAACTACAGCCGACGCCGCCGCTGAATAACCGCCGACCTTAACATACTTTGTCGAAAACGATTTACGCATATTTTTCATTTTGTTCTTTTTCTCCTCACTCATCACGACCACCTCTTTTTCTCAACGGACTGCACCGTAAGGAATAAAAATACACAGGTAACGGATATAAAGAAGAATATCGACGTTAAATCGAAAACACCGCTTGAAAAATCGTTAAAACGCGAGAACAGCGAGAGCTTTTCGGCTATCGACGGGAGAAGACCCTCGAGCCATTCTTTTTTAACTATATAAATTACCGCTATAGCAAGGTCTATAACAACAGCCGTCGACAGACCGATAACCGTATTTTTTGTAAGAAAATAAACGATAAATCCGACAAACAGACCCATTGCCATAAATACCGCCGCACCCGCAACCGCATTAGAGGAGATATATTCCGAAAGCGACGGCAGAAGCTCGCCGAGAAGTATAAATACAAGCGTGATTATCGCCGAAACGACCTGACTTTCGGTAAGAGACGAGAAAAACATTCCTATCGAAATAAGCGACGCACCGAGCATGAAGAATCCAAACAACGCCGAATACGCGCTTAAAAAGTTAACGTTTCCGTATGCAGAGAATATCAGCGGGTATAATCCCATAAGGACAACGGGAACGGCGGTAACCGCACAGCAGGATAAGAATTTGCCCGTTACGACTCCCGACGTTTTTATAGGCAGAGAGTAAAGGAGCTGATCCGTTTTCTGCTTCTTTTCCTCCGCAAACGTTTTCATTGTAATAAGGGGAATCAGAACGATAAAATAAATAAACGCCATGTTAACGAACGTCGATGAAAAATCGCCCGAACTGCCCTCTACGTTCATTGCGTAAATGTATATGCCCGATACGAGCATCATAATAGCCGTCGTGATATATCCCGTTATCGAGGTATAGTATGATTTTATTTCTTTTATAAAAACAGCACTCATATTATTTCGCCTCCGATGTAAGGGTTATAAATACGTCCTCGAGCGTGGGAGTGACAAGTTTCATTTCGAGAACCGAACAGTCCGTATCTTTTAACAATGAAAATACTTTTTCTCTTACGTCCTCGCCGTTTTCGGTAAGAAGAACGTATTTGTCACCCTCATTTTCGTCCGAATTTTTCGTTACCGTAACGCTCTTTACATGAGGAATCGATGAAAGAATCTTCGGTACCGTATCCCGTCCGCCTTTTATGACAATATCAAGTTTTGACTTTGAAGCAAATTTTTCATACAGCGCGTCGGGCGTGTCGGAAGCAACGAGTTTTCCGCGCGAAATGATAAGTATATGGTCGCACATCGTGCTTATTTCAGAGAGAATATGACTCGAAATAATAACTGTGTGTTCCTTACCGAGTTCTCTTATCAGATCTCTTATTTCCGTTATCTGTATCGGGTCGAGCCCTACCGTCGGCTCGTCGAGAATAACAACATCGGGTTTTGCGATAATCGCCTGAGCAATTCCGACTCTCTGTTTAAATCCTTTTGAAAGGTTTTTGATAAGACTCTGCTTTTTCTCATTAAGTCCCGTTTTTTCGCACGCGGTTTCCGCTGCGTTTTTTAATTCTTCGCCTTTTAATCCCTTTGCGCGTCCGACGAATCTTAAATACTCGGTAACCGTCATATCCGGATATAAAGGCGGTATTTCGGGCAGATACCCGATTTTCTTTTTAGCCTCGGTCTCATCCTCGAAAATATCCTTACCGTCGATTAATACCTGTCCGTCACTCGAGGCAAGACAACCCGTCATAATGTTCATGGTCGTAGACTTGCCCGCGCCGTTGGGACCGAGCAGACCGTAAATACATCCGTTCTCGACAGTGAAAGTTAAATCATCAACCGCCGTAAACGAGCCGTATTTTTT
>DJEG01000128.1:7345-17559 GCA_002431305.1 Ruminococcaceae bacterium UBA5904
GTATTTTTTAGTCAGATTTTTTACTTCTACCAAAATTATCTCCTCCGTTCATCGGGATTATAGACGCAAAAGATTTATTTAATCTTAAATATGCAAAATTTGTGTATTTTATTTCATTTTTATATTTAAGCCAATTTTAAGAAACATAGGTTATACTTATGTTACAGTAAAACAATTGCAAGTTTCTATATACTATATATACCCTACCTCTTTCAAATTTACATGAAGAAAAGTCCCGGTTTTATCCCCCGGGACTTCTTCATTTATACGGGACTGCCGCATTCAGCGCAGCAGCTGACTGTATTACTCAAACGTTTATTTACACATTTCTTCAAACTCGTCCTCACTTATTACTTTAACGCCGAGGTCGTTTGCTTTTTTTAATTTACTTCCGGCGGCCTCACCTGCGAGAACGTACGATGTTTTCTTCGAAACGGACGAAGACGTTTTACCTCCGAATTTTTCTATAATAGCGCTCGCTTCGTCTCTCGTATATTTTTCGAGCGTACCGGTCAGAACGAATGTCTGCCCTGAAAACCGAGTATCGGTTACGGTATCCTCGGCAGTCATATCAACTCCGAGAAGCGAGAGTTTTTCTATTAAATCATGCGTTCCCGGTCTTGACATAAACTCCGTAATACTTTGCGCCATAATTTCGCCGAAACCGTCTATCATCATGAAGTCCTCCGCTTCGGCGTTCATTACATCGTTTATATTTTTATATTTTGTGCATATGAGTTTTGCGCCCTTTTGCCCTATATGCCTTATACCCAGTGCATAAAGGAAACACGCAAGCCCCTTTGACTTTGAATTCTCGATTGCGTTTATTATATTCTGCGCCGATTTTTCCTTGAATCCGTCGAGCGCGGTTATATCCCCGCTTTTAAGCGTATATATATCGTATATTCCCTTTATGAGTCCTTTTTTAACGAACAGCTCGACGTTTGCCTCTCCCATTCCCTCTATATCCATAGCGTCGCGGGAACAGAAATGTATTAAATTTCTGACCGTCTGCGCGGGACATTCGGGATTTACACAGCGAACGGCCGCCTCACCCTTTTCCCTGACAACGGGGTTTTTGCACGCGGGACAGACCGACGGCATTTTAAACTCCGATGACTCGGGATTATGATAAGATACCTTTAAAATTTCAGGTATGATATCCCCCGCTTTTCTTACAATGACTCTGTCGCCTATGCTCAGTCCCTTTTCTTTTATATAATCCTCGTTATGAAGAGTCGCGCGCTCAACCGTACTTCCCGCGAGCAGTACGGGGGTAAATACCGCCGTGGGAGTCAGAACGCCTGTCCTGCCGACGGTGATTTCTATATCGAGAAGCGTTGTCTCCTTTTCCTCGGGCGGATATTTAAACGCCGCAGCCCATTTGGGAAACTTCGCCGTACTGCCGAGTTTTTCCCTGTCTGCAAAGTCGTTGACCTTTACGACCGCGCCGTCTATGTCGAATGACAGCGTGTTTCTTATTTCGCCGATTCTCTTAATTTCGTCAAGAGCTTCTTCTATCGTATCGCACAGCGTATAAAACGGAACAGTCTTGAATCCGAGCGACTTTATATAATCGAGCGATTCCTTATGCGAAGTAAGCGTTTTGCCCTCTATTCTCTGTATATTAAATACGAATATGTCTAGCATTCTTTTCGACGTTACTTTCGGATCCTTCTGTCTTAAACTTCCCGCCGCCGCATTTCTCGGATTTTTAAACGGCTTCTCGCCCTCCGCGTCCTGTTTTGCGACAAGGTCGGCAAATACCGCTCGGGGCATGTACGTCTCGCCCCTTACTTCGAGCAAAGGTAAATCTTCTTTGATTCTAAGCGGAATCGAACGCACGGTTCTGAGATTCGCCGTTACGTTTTCGCCCACGTCGCCGTCTCCGCGCGTCGAGCCTAATGTAAAAACGCTGTCCCTGTATTCAAGCGACACGGAAAGTCCGTCGATTTTAGGCTCGACAACGTATTTTGCATTCGGACAGACAGCCTTTACCCTGCGGTCAAAATCCCTCATTTCGTCATAGCTGAACGCGTCCTGCAAACTCTCCATCCTGACGGGGTGTCTTACACTCTCGAACTGCCCGTCCGCGCTTCCGCCGACTCTCGACGTGGGGGAATCTGACGTTTTCAGCGCGGGGTAAATACTTTCGATCTCTTCAAGCTCACGCATTAATTTGTCGTACTCGTCGTCGGGAATTTCGTTATCGTTCTCGACATAATATTTATATATGTGATAATTGAGAGTATCTCTCAATTCCTTTGCTCTCTTTTTAGCGAATATCAAATCCACGGTATAATTACCTCCGATATATTATCGTCAGTATTTTAACACAAAAAATTAAACTTAGCAATCTTATTACATAAATATATCCGCAATTAAAAGAAGTATTACGCCCGGCATACTCGTTATCGCACTGAATATCAGAGAAAATGCGTTTACATTGATATGGACGTTTAAAAGACAGCCTATTAAATTTACGCCGTACAGCGTTGCTATCCCCTGCAGCGCCGATAAAAGGATTCCGACAAAAAATCTCCCGCTTTTTATGTGAGCGCACAATATTGAAACTGCTCCTATCGCCGCGGAGGTATATAATATTATCATTTCGATTCTCCCTTTCCTTTACTGTAAAAATATATGATAAGGACAAACAAATTTATTACTTTAAATTCGGCTTGACCGAAGCTGTTTAAGAATAAAAAAAGTGAATATAATATTAAAGAGAGGAGCGTCGGTATTATGAATATGAACAGCCATTCGAAAGCGATAGTACAGTACTGCAGTGTGCTTGATAAAAACATAGTTTTGGAGGAAACGACTTATTATAACGGCAAGCGGTCGTTAAAATGCCTTAACTGCGACTACTGCAAGGGATGCAAAAATAAAATTTTAAGAGACCGTCTCGACGGTGAAATGACGGATTGACAATAAACGGTTATCTGTTATAATATATTAATGATTTAATATTTTAATATATATAAAACGGAGGACTGAAAAATGTCTGCATTTTTACTTACTCCCGCAACGAAACAGACTATTTGGGGCGGAAAAAGATTAAAAAGAGATTTTAATACGGAGAGCGAGTATGACTCTGTTGCCGAGGCATGGTCGCTCTCATGTCACCCAGACGGCGAATCAATCGTCGCTTCGGGCGAATATAGGGGCGAAAAATTATCGTCCGTCATAGAAAAGCTCGGCAGAAAATGTCTCGGAACTCACTGTGAGAATATCGAGGACTTCCCTATTCTTATTAAACTTATTGACGCGGCGGACAAGCTGTCGGTTCAGGTTCACCCCGACGACGAATACGCAAGAGCTCACGAAAAGGAAACGCACGGAAAAACCGAGGCGTGGTACATAATCGACTGCGACGAAGGCGCGGAACTTATATACGGATTTAAAGAGAATATAACGAAAGAGCAGTTCGAAAAAAGTATTAAGGATTCGACGCTTCTTGACTACGTGAACCGCGTAAAGGTAAAGCCCGGCGACGTCGCGCTTATAGAAGCCGGAACGCTTCACGCAATCGGCGCGGGAATACTCTTAGCCGAGGTTCAGCAGAGCTGTAACACAACTTACAGAGTATACGACTATAACCGCCCGGGACTCGACGGCAAGCCCAGACAGCTTCACATAAAGCAGTCGATAGACGTTACGAAATGCGAAAAGCCCTCGCGTTCGCTTGCCCCGGAGGGTGAAAAAAAGGTTTTCGACGGATACTCGACCCGACTTTTATGTTCATGCAAATTCTTTAATATGACCGACGTTGAGATTACGAAGTCATATATTGATTCCGCCGACGAAACTTCGTTCGTCTCACTTCTTGTTCTCGACGGAGAAGGCGAGTTCGTTTCATCCGGCGAAAAACTTAAAATAAGGAAAGGATCAAGCGTATTCGTTCCCGCCGGGGACGGTGAATTCAAAGTTAACGGAAACGTTAAACTTCTTCTTACGCGCGTTTAAATCATGTCAGTTATCAACGCATACGACCTTACGTTCGGATTTCTCGATTCGACGCTTTTTTCCTCGGCATCGTTCGACGTTGAGGAAAACGACCGCGTCGGACTTATCGGAGCCAACGGCACGGGTAAAACAACGCTTTTCAAATTAATATGCGGAGAATACGAGCCGAATTCCGGCAGTCTTTTTCTCTCTAAAAATACGAAAACGGGCTTTGCCGAGCAGTTCGCGTGCGCAGACAGTGACAAAACCGTTTACGACGAATTGATGACCGTTTACGCTCCTCTTTTTAAAATTGAAAGCGAACTTGAAGAATTACATTCCGAAATCGAAAAAAATCCCTCGCCAGAGCTTATAGATAAGCAGAGCGCGCTTACGGAGAAATTCCAGTCTGACGGCGGACTTACTTTTCGCTCAATGGGCAGGTCAACGCTTATCGGTCTCGGTTTTAACGAGGCGGATTTTAATAAATCCGTGCGTGATTTAAGCGGAGGTCAGAGGACAAAATTAAGCCTCGGCAAGCTTCTTTTATCCGACGCGAATTTAATTCTGCTCGACGAGCCTACAAACCACCTTGACATAAAGAGCGTCGAATGGCTCGAAGAATTCTTAAAAAAATACAACGGCACGGCTATTATTATCTCCCATGACCGTTACTTTCTCGACAAGGTAACTAATAAGACAATGGAGATCCGCCATAAGAAAATTTCAATCCGAAAGGGCAATTACTCGCAGTATATAAAACTGCGTGACGAACAGATTTTATCGGATAAACGCCGATTCGACAACCAGATGAAAGAGATCAAGCGCATTGAGGGAATTATCGAACAGCAGAAGCGTTTTAATCAGGAGAGAAATTACATAACCATAGCGAGCAAGGAAAAGCAAATCGAACGCCTGAAGGACGACCTTCCCGAAACGGACGCGATTATCCCAGTTATGAAGCTTGACTTTTCCGTAAATTCAGAGAGCGGAAACGAGGTTATAATTGCAGATTCGCTTGAAAAAAGCTATGACGGCAAAACACTTTTCAAAAACGTTACGCTCGACATCAGAAAGGGCGAACGCGTATTTCTGATAGGTCCCAACGGATGCGGAAAATCGACGCTTTTAAAGTCGCTCATCGGCAAAGTTTACCCCGATAAGGGTTATTCGAAATTCGGCGCAAACGTAAAACCCGGTTATTACGACCAGGAACAGCGCGGACTCAATCTCCCGAAAACAGTTTTGCAGGAAGTCTACGACCGTTTCCCGAATTTTACGATAACTCAGATTCGCGGATATCTTGCCGGATTCCTTTTCAGAGGCGACGATATTAATAAATTAATGAGTGAATTAAGCGGAGGCGAGCGAGCGAGAGCCGCACTGCTCGAGCTGTCGTTCTCGCATCCCAATCTGCTGATTCTCGACGAGCCTACAAACCATCTCGACATAGAATCGAGAGAAGTTCTCGAAGATGCGCTCGAAAATTACGACGGTACAATGCTCTGCGTTTCGCACGACCGTTATTTTATAAACAGACTCGCGACTAAGATATTGGCTTTTGACGGTACGAATATAGAACCGTTCGAGGGCAATTACGACGATTACATAAATAAAGTTATGTCCGAACAAACCGCAAAAGTACCGAAAGAAAAAAAAGTCAACGAGTACCAGTTAAGAAAAGAACGAGAGAGCGCCCAAAGAAAACGTCAGACGAAAATCAAAAGGCTCGAACAGTCCATTGCCGACCTTGATACACAAAAAGAAGAGATTCAAAAAGAACTTGACAAAAGTTCGTCCGATTACGAATCCATATTAACTCTCACATCCCGCCTCGACGAAGTTACAAAACAGCAGGAACTTCTGTATGAGGAATGGATGAACTTAAGCGAAGAATAAAGCAGAATATTAAAACGCATAAGACGGCTCACCGGTTCGGTGAGCCGTCACGTTTTTATTCTTCTGATTTTATTAAGGAGTATTATTCGTCGGAATTGACCGTCGATATTCCCGGCATAGTCTCTTCGAGAACATCAAGCACGATCTTAACCGTATCAAGAGATGTAAACATTGTAACTCCGTTCTGAACGGCGCACCGTCTTATCTCTACGCCGTCCTCGTAGTGAATACCCGAGAGTATAGCCCGCGTATTGATAATATAGCTTACATAGCCTGTTCTTATCGACCTTAATATCTCGTCGCTGCCCTCGCTTATCTTACCGCGGACGCGCGTTCTGATACCGTTTTTCTTTAAGAATTCGGCTGTGCCTATCGTCGCTTCGATATTAAATCCGAGCTTATAGAAACGTCTTACGAGAGGTAAGGCTTCTTCCTTGTCCTCGTCGGCTATCGTAACTATGACCGTGCCGTAGTCTCTCATTTTTACACCCGAAGCCTGTAAAGCCTTATACAGCGCACGGTTGAGACGTTTGTCGTAGCCTATCGCCTCTCCCGTCGACTTCATTTCGGGTGAAAGATACGCGTCCATACCGGTGAGTTTTTCAAACGAGAACGCGGGAGCCTTTACATACCATCTGTCCTTTTCGGGAATTGTAATTTCGTTATATCCCTGCTCCTTAAGGCTTCTGCCCAGCATGACCTTAGTCGCAATATTAACGAGATTGACATTCGTCGATTTTGATAAAAACGGAACGCTCCTTGACGCCCTGGGATTAACCTCTATAACGTAAACATGTTCGTCATGGTCTACAATGAACTGGATGTTGAACAGTCCGACGATTCCTATTCCGAGACCGAGTCTCTTTGTATAGTCGAGAATAGTATCCTTGACGTTCTGCGAAATCGAGAACGGCGGGTATACGCTGGTACTGTCGCCCGAATGAACGCCCGTACGTTCTACGAGTTCCATAATTCCGGGCACAAAAACATCTGTTCCGTCGCATATTGCGTCGACCTCGACCTCTTTGCCGACAATGTATTTGTCTATAAGGACAGGTTTATCCTCGTCGACCTCAACAGCGTTTTTAAGATACTTTCTGAGCATCTTTTCGTTTGCTACTATCTCCATGGCTCTGCCTCCGAGAACAAAACTCGGACGGACAAGAACAGGATAGCCGATACGCTCGGCAGCCTCAACTCCGCTTTCGATATCAGTAACGGCCTCGCCCTGCGGGTTAGGAATATTAAGAGATTTTATAACCGCGTCGAATTCGTCTCTGTCTTCCGCCTTATCGATTCCGCTGCAGTCGGTACCGATAATTTTAACACCGCGCCGAGTAAGCGCGTCAGCAAGGTTAACGGCAGTCTGACCGCCGAGAGTCGCGATAACGCCCTCCGGTTTTTCAAGGTGGACGATGTTCATTACGTCCTCCGCCGTTAACGGTTCGAAATAAAGTTTATCGGCTGTCGTGTAGTCGGTTGAAACCGTCTCGGGGTTATTGTTTATAACAATAGCCTCATAGCCCATTTCACGGATGGTGTGCACCGCGTGAACGGTCGAATAGTCAAATTCTACGCCCTGTCCTATACGAATGGGACCCGAACCCAAGACGATTACTTTTTTTCTGTCAGAAACTATCGACTCGTTTTCGTCGGCATAAGTCGAATAAAAATACGGAACGTAGCTGTCGAATTCGCTTGCGCACGTATCTATCATTTTATAAACCGGGAAAATATCATGCTCAACTCTGTAATTGTAAACCTCGTCCTCGCTCTGATTCCAAAGTTCGGCTACGTATGAGTCGGAGAATCCCATTCTCTTAGCCTCTCTTAAAAGCTCCGGCGAACACGGATTTTTCTCCATTTCCTTTTCGAAGTCTACTATCTTCTTTATCTTATCAAGAAAGAACATGTCTATCTGCGTAATATCGCATATAAGCGAATGATCCACGCCCATCCACATAAGCTGGCTTATCGCGTAAATTCTGTCGTCTGTACCCTCTTTTATATAATCGAGAAGCTCGTCCACGCTCATGTGCTCTGAGTCAAATTTCTCCATATGGATATGGTTTTTATTCGATTCGAGCGAACGAATAGCTTTCAGCAGACTTTCCTCAAACGTAACGCCTACGCTCATTACCTCGCCCGTAGCCTTCATCTGAGTTGACAGTGTATTAAGCGCCGCGGGGAATTTATCGAACGGGAATCTCGGCATCTTCGTTACGACGTAGTCAAGCGCGGGTTCAAAACACGCGGGGGTATTTGCAAGCTGAATTTCGTTAAGAAGCATACCGACAGCAATTTTTGCCGAAACTCTCGCAATCGGGTAACCGCTCGCCTTTGAAGCGAGAGCGGACGAACGCGAAACGCGGGGGTTTACTTCAATAACATAATATTTGAATGAATGAGGGTCTAATGCAAACTGAACGTTGCATCCGCCCTTGACCTCGAGCGCACGGATAATTTTAAGCGCGGAATCTCTTAGCATCTGATACTCTTTATTCGTAAGAGTCTGGCTGGGCGCGACGACTATCGAGTCGCCCGTGTGGATTCCGACTGGGTCGAGGTTTTCCATATTACAAACTGTAATTGCGGTATCGTTCGCGTCGCGGATTACCTCATACTCGATTTCTTTATAACCCTTAATGCTCTTTTCAACGAGGACCTGATGAACGGGAGAAAGAGCGAGCGCGTTTTTCATCATCTCTTTAAGACTCTCGGGATCGTCTGCAAATCCGCCTCCGGTTCCTCCCAATGTGAATGCGGGACGCAGAATGACGGGATAGCCGATTTCTTCGGCGGCTTTTAACGCCTCTTCAACGGAATATGTAATCTGCGAGGGAACGACAGGTTCGCCAATCTCTTCGCAAAGCTCTTTGAAAAGTTCTCTGTCCTCGGCTCTCTCAATACTTTTCGCATCCGTTCCGAGCAATTCTATTTCGCACTCTTTAAGAACGCCTTTTTTCGCAAGCTGCATGGCAAGATTGAGTCCCGTCTGTCCGCCTATACCGGGGACTATCGCGTCGGGACGTTCGAATCGGCAGATTCTCGCAAGGTATTCGAGTGTCAGCGGTTCCATATATACTTTATCCGCAATTGAAGTATCGGTCATAATCGTAGCGGGGTTAGAGTTTGCCAGTATGACCTCGTAGCCCTCTTCTTTGAGCGCAAGACATGCCTGCGTTCCCGCATAGTCGAATTCGGCGGCCTGTCCTATCACGATAGGACCCGAGCCTATGACCAAAACTTTCTTAATATCGGTTCTCTTAGGCATTGTCTTTCGCCTCCTTCATATTGTTTACAAACTGACCGAACAGATACGCGCTGTCCTGCGGACCGGGCGCGCTTTCGGGGTGATACTGAACGGAGAATATTTTATCTTTTTCACATTTAAGTCCCTCAACCGTGTTGTCAAGAAGATTTATATGCGTAATTTCAAGTCCCGTTCCCTTTACGCTGTCGGGGTCGACGGCGTAGCTGTGGTTCTGCGAGGTTATTTCGATTTTACCCGTATCTAAATTCATAACTGGGTGGTTTCCGCCTCTGTGTCCGAATTTAAGCTTGTACGTTTTCGCACCGTACGCGAGTGAAATCATCTGATGTCCGAGACAGATTCCGAATATGGGGTACTTTCCTTTTAACTTTTTAACAGTCTCGATAACTGGCGTAACGTCCTCGGGGTCTCCGGGACCGTTCGAGAGGAACACGCCGTCGGGTTTCATAAATTCTATTTCCTCGGCAGTAGTTTCAAACGGTACTATCGTTACGTTGCATCCGAATTTATTAAGACTCCTGACAATATTCAGCTTTATCCCGCAGTCAACCGCGACAACGTTGTATTTCGGATTGGAAGTACGCGAGTACCATCTCTTCTTACAGCTTACCCTGCTTACCGCGTCATGCGGAACAGGAGTTTCGGCGATTATTCTAAGACATTCCTCTTTCGGTCTGTCCGCGCTTGTGATAAACACTCTGCACGAGCCGTTGTCTCGTATACGTCTGGTTATCATTCTCGTATCTACACCGGAAATACCGGGAATACCGTTCTCCTCAAGAAGCTCCGAAAGAGTCTTCGTATATCTGAAGTTAGACGGCATATCATTGTAATCATGTACGATAAGCGCGCCGATACCGGGAGTCTTGCTCTCGAAATCGTCATCCGTGATACCGTAGTTGCCGATAAGCGGATACGTCATAACAACGCTCTGATCCGTGTACGACAAGTCGGAAACGATCTCCTGATAACCGACCATGGACGTATTAAAAACAATCTCGCACACCCTGTCGTTCACGCTTCCGAAGCTGAAACCGTAATACTCCTCGCCAAACTCGGTAACGATCTTACGATCTGCTTTTTTCATAAAATT
>DJEG01000128.1:17700-18038 GCA_002431305.1 Ruminococcaceae bacterium UBA5904
GATATTATATTCACAATATACGGATTATTTAATTAATTTTGTTGATTATATTCATTATAATACATATTTATGCATTTTACCACCCCTTTCTTGAAATTTATAAAAAATAACGGCAAAGAGTTCATTTAAAAACCCTCTGCCGAAATAATATCAATAATAGTACCGCCGCCGATAACGGTATCGCCGTCATAAAGAACCGCCGACTGTCCGCGTGTAACCGCCCTTTGTAAATCGGAAAAAATAACGGTGACATCGCCGTTTTCGTTAACCTCGGCGGCTGCGTCCTGCTCTGTCTGACGGTAGCGAACCTTTGCTTTGCACTTGAATTTACCTGCGGG
>DJEG01000128.1:18075-28471 GCA_002431305.1 Ruminococcaceae bacterium UBA5904
ACCTGCGGGAGCTTCCCCGCCGATAAAATTAAAATCGGAAACTACCGCTCCCTTTGACATAAGCTCCTCGCTTTTGCCGAGAGTCACGGTGTTATTTTGAGCGTCAATATCGGTAACGTAAAACTTAGTCCCGAGAGAAATTCCGAGACCGCGGTGCTGACCTATGGTATATCTTATAATTCCGTTATGTTTGCCGAGAATATTGCCCTTTGAATCTATAAAATTTCCGGGAAGCGATTTTTTACCAGTATATTTTTCGATAACGGTGCCGTAATCGCCGTCGGGAACAAAACAGATGTCCTGACTGTCGGGCTTATCGGCATTTATAAATCCGTACTTCTGCGCAATAGCCCTAGTCTCTGCCTTATTTAATTCGCCTAAAGGAAAAAGAGTGCGCGAAAGCTGTTCCTGAGTCATGTTCCACAGAACATAGCTCTGATCCTTTGACAAATCGACGGCTTTTTTTAAAAGAAATTTATCTCCGCACTTTTCGATTCTCGCGTAATGTCCGGTAGCTATATGACTGCACCCCAATATATCGGCGCGCTCAAACAGCTTGTCAAACTTCATATATCTGTTGCAGTCGATACAGGGATTCGGCGTAAAACCGCGGAGGTATTCGCTGACGAATTTATCGATAACCTTTTCTTTGAAATCGTCGGAAAAGTTAAAGACATAGTAAGGCATTCCCAGTCTGTGAGCGACGCTTCTCGCGTCCTCGACATCGTCAAGAGAACAGCATGTATGTTCCCTCGGAATACCCGCGTCTTCATTATTATATAATTTCATCGTGCAGCCGACGCATTCGTTACCCTGTTCGGTAAGAAGCCCGGCGGTTACGGAGGAATCAACTCCCCCGCTCATTGCGACAAGAACCTTCATTATTTTCCTCAAAAATCAAAAAAACTCAAAATAATACCGCTGCATTTCTGCAACGGTATATATTATAGCACAAAATTAATCATTAAACAAGGGGGTAGATAAATATCTGTCGCCGGTATCGGGGAAAAGAACAACAATGGTTTTGCCCTCGTTCTCAGGTCTCTTTGCAAGAGTAATGCCCGCACTCAGTGCCGCGCCCGAGGAAATACCTACGAGAATACCCTCGTTCTTTCCTACTTCCTTGCCGAATTTAAATGCGTCGTCGTTCGATACCGTGATTATCTCGTCATAAACGCTCGTATCGAGAACATCGGGAACGAATCCCGCGCCGATACCCTGAATCTTATGCGCGCCCGCAACGCCCGTTGAAAGAACCGCCGAGCTTTCGGGTTCAACGGCTACAATCTTAACGCCGTCGATCTTTGATTTAAGATATTTGCCTACGCCGGTAACGGTTCCGCCCGTACCTACGCCCGCAACAAAGTAATCGACATGTCCGTCGGTGTCGTTATAAATCTCGGGGCCTGTTGTCTCGAAATGTGCCTCGGGATTCGCGGGGTTTACAAACTGACCGGGGATAAAGCTGTCCGGGATTTCTTTTGCAAGCTCGTCGGCTTTTGCAATCGCGCCTTTCATGCCCTTCGCGCCCTCGGTGAGAACAAGCTCAGCCCCGTATGCCTTCATAATCTGACGGCGTTCAACGGACATTGTCTCGGGCATTACGATTATAATTCTGTAACCTCTCGCGGCGGCGACGGAAGCAAGTCCTATGCCCGTGTTACCGCTCGTCGGTTCTATTATAACGGAACCGGGCTTTAACTTGCCCTCCGCTTCCGCCTTGTCAATCATCTTCTTTGCAATTCTGTCCTTAACGCTGCCTGCGGGATTGAAATATTCGACCTTGGCAAGGAGTTTTGCCTTAAGGTTATATTTCTTTTCAATATTAGAAAGCTCTAAAAGAGGGGTATTTCCTATAAGTTCTGCTGCTGATTTATATATTTTCGACATGGTAATTATCTCCTTTTCATCAATTAAAATTAATACAAATTAAATTTATAAACTCAATGAGCGGCAACATCGAAAACACATTCGTCCGTCATAATATATCGATTTATTTTTCAATTTCTCCGCCTCCGTTTTCCTTTGATGAATAGATAATAGCACTTAATTCCTACTTTGTCAATAGGTTTTTAGGATTTTAATTAAAATTATTTTTTGCACAGCAGATTATATGCGTTGTCGTACAGAATTTTTCTGTTCTCTTCATCACTCAGTCCGAGGTCTAAAAGCCTCTCGACCTCCTCTTTCGGATCCCACATCGGATAGTCCGTGCCGAACAGAACCCTGTCGACTCCGTAGGCAAAAATAATCTCCCTCGCCTTTTCCCTGCTTATCGCGTAGAACGACGACGATGTGTCAACGTAGAAATTTTTATGTCCCGCCATCTTTTCGACGTTTTCATTCCACACCGACCACACGCCGAAATGTGCGCCTATTACCGTAAGGGACGTATAGATATCGAGTATAGGAACAAGGCGGTTCGGATTCGAATTGTCAAAACGCCTGTCCCCGCAGTGCATGAGAATCGGCGTACCGCTTTTCTCACACAGCTCGTATATTTTAAGACACCTGTAATCGTCTATTTTAAAGCCCTGTACGTCGGGGTGAAGCTTGACTCCGTGAAGTCCCAGTTCTTTCAAATGCTCAAGATCACCCGCAATATCGGGACTGTCGGGATGAAGAGTTCCGAATCCTACATACCGTTCGGGGGCTGAATTTACCGTCGAGGATATAAATTCGTTTATAGACCTGACCTGATGCGGAGTCGTCGCAACGGATTGGACAAGGTATTTTTCAACCCCCGCGCGCGCTCCGATTTTTTCGAGCGTTGAAACTTTTCCGTCATAACGCATGGGCATGTCGTAAAATCTGCCTATGCTCGCCGACGCTTTCTCGGCTATTTTATCGGGATATATGTGACAATGCGCGTCAAATACTTTATACATATTTACCTCTGAATATTCTTCTTTAATTATTTTTAAAAAATGCAGCCGGATTATGAAAGCCGACTGCATAATTTCGGATATTTTTTAACTAATCTTAACTATCCAGTTGTGAGTATCGGGTTTTGTACCCCACTGAATGCCGGTAAGTTCGTCGTAGAGCATCTGCGTTGTCTCGCCAATCTTTCCGCCGTTGATGATATAATCCTTGCCTTTGTAGCCGAGTCTGCCTACGGGTGAAACGACAGCGGCCGTACCGCAGCCCCACATCTCTTCGAGTTTGCCGTTTTCGGCTGCTTCGATAAGCTCGTCAACGCTTAAACGTCTCTCCTCGACCTCGTAGCCTTTATCCTTAAGAAGCTCGATAATCGACTTTCTCGTAACACCGGGAAGAATAGAACCGAGAAGAGCGGGGGTTACAACTTTTCCGTCAATCTTGAACATAACGTTCATCGCGCCGACTTCTTCAATATACTTTCTGTCAACGCCGTCAAGCCAGAGAACCTGCGAATAACCAAGCTTTTCGGCTTTAAGTCCCGCTCTCGAGCTTGCAGCGTAGTTACCGCCGCACTTAATGTAACCGGTACCGCCTCTGACGGCGCGGACATCGTCTGTCTCAATCATGATGGAAACAGGATTAAGCCCCTCTTTGTAGTAGCTGCCGCAGGGAGAAGCGATAATCATAAATACCGCGCTCTTGATAGTATGAACGCCGAGCTGCGCTTCATCCGAGAACATGAACGGTCTTAAATAGAGCGATGTGCCGGGAGCATGGGGGGTCCAGTCCTTCTCACAGTCAACGAACGTTGTATAAATCTTAAACGCGTCGTCCTCGTCTATCTGAGGCATTGCAAGTCTCTCCGCAGACGAATTCATACGTCTGATATTCTCAATGGGTCTGAACATCTGAACACCGCCGTCAGCTCTTCTGTAAGCTTTTAAGCCCTCGAAAATTTCAGCGCCGTAGTGAAGCGCAACAGCCGCGGGCGAAAGAGTAATATCGCCGAACGGTACGATTCTCGCGTCGTGCCAGCCTACGCCGGCTGTCCAGTTCATAACAAACATGTGATCCGTGTAGTAATTACCGAATCCGAGATTGCTCTCGTCGGGTTTAACTTTGGGAGCGCTTGTTCTTTCAAATCTGATTTCCATTTTATCAACACCTCTGAAAATTAATAATCGTAACCTTTCTGCACAGCGTCGAAGTTGTGCTGAAGCATATCAAGATGTCTTGCCGAAACAACCTTTTTAAGAGCGTCCTCTATATGCTCGTAAGGTATTTCGTCAAGCTCTTTTATAAGCTTTCCGGTAATAACCATGTTTGCAAGCGTGGGTATTCCGTTTTTCTCCGCTATTTTCGTTGCGGGTATATAATATACGTCCACGTCATCTCTTTTAACTTTTCTGTCTACAAGCGAGGAATCTACGAATATCTTTCCTCCGCTGACAACCGAATCCTCATATTTATCAAGCGACGGAAGATTCATAACGACAAGCACGTCGGGGTCGCTTACTATCGGCGAACCGATAGGCTCGTCAGAGATAATAACCGAGCAGTTAGCCGTACCGCCTCGCATTTCGGGTCCGTACGACGGAAGCCAGCTTACCTCTTTGTTTTCTATAAGTCCTTTATATGCGAGAAATTTTCCGGCGAAGAGTATTCCCTGTCCGCCGAACCCCGCGAAAAGTATACGCGTCGTACTCATTTTCCCGCCTCCGAATCTGCATATATATCCTTGTAAACGCCGAGCGGATAGTAAGGAATCATCTTATCCTCAACCCACTTCATAGCGTTGTCGGGAGTCATACCCCAGTTTGTCGGACATGTCGAAATAACCTCAACGAGAGAGAATCCCTTGCCCTCAAGCTGATACGTAAAAGCTTTTTTGATAGCCTTTTTGGCGTTCCTGACGTTTTTAACGTTGTTTACGGCAACTCTTTCAAGATATGCCGCGCCGTCAACGTTCGAAAGAAGCTCGCACACCTTAACGGGATAACCTACGGTATTTACGTCGCGTCCGTAAGGCGATGTCTGCGTAACCTGTCCGGGCAGGGTCGTGGGAGCCATCTGTCCGCCCGTCATACCGTAAATCGCATTGTTTACGAATATAACGGTGATGTTCTCTCTTCTTGCGGCGGCATGAACCGTCTCGGCTGTACCGATTGCCGCTAAGTCTCCGTCGCCCTGATATGTAAATACCATATTGTTCTCGGGGTCGGAACGTTTAACGCCCGTAGCTACTGCGGGAGCTCTGCCGTGCGCAGCCTGAACGCAGTCGCAGTTGAAATAATTATAAGCCATAACCGAGCATCCGACGGAGGCTACGGCTATCGTTCTGCCCTCTATACCGAGTTCGTCGATAACTTCGGCAACGAGACGGTGAATAATGCCGTGCGTACAGCCCGGGCAGTAGTGAAGCACCGCGTCTGTGAGCGCGTGCGGTTTGTCGAATACAACAGCCATTACTCGTTACCTCCCTTTTTGTTTACATCCTTTATCATTTTAAGAACGTCCTCGGGGTCGGGAATCATTCCGCCCGTACGGTTACAGAGATAAACGGGCTTTTTACATCTTACCGCGAGTTCAACGTCCTCTATCATCTGTCCCATATTCATTTCGACGCATATAAACGCCTTGCATTTATCGGCAGCGTCTCTTAAAACTTTCTTCGGGAACGGCCAGAGAGTAATCGGTCTGATAAGTCCCGCCTTGATTCCGGCTTTTCTCGCCTCGTTTACGGCGTTCTTCGACACTCTCGCGCTTATACCGAATGCAACGAGGCAGATATCGGCGTCGTCCATGAGATATTCTTCATACATAACCTCGTTTTCTTCGACAACCTTATACTTATCATACCTCTCAAAATTCTTTTTTTCAAGTTCTTCGGGGCTTAAAAATAAAGAATTTACGATATTATGCGCTCTTTTCATTTTTGTTCCCGTCAAAGCCCACGGTTTTTCGTATTTTTTTACTTCTCCGATTTCGAGATCGACGGGTTCCATCATCTGTCCCATGGTTCCGTCTGCAAGAATCATTGAAACCATCGAATATTTATCCGCAAGTTCAAATCCCTTAACGGTGAGATCCGCCATTTCCTGAACGGAAGCGGGGGCTAAAACTATATTATGATAATCTCCGTGTCCGCCGCCCTTTGTCGACTGAAAATAATCCGACTGGCTGGGCTGAATACCGCCGAGTCCGGGACCGCCTCTCTGAACGTTTACGACAAGTGCGGGAAGATCGCATCCCGCGAGGTACGAAATACCCTCGCTTTTAAGCGATACTCCGGGGCTTGACGACGAGGTCATAACACGCTTGCCGGTAGAGGAAACTCCTATTACCATATTAATAGCGGCAACCTCGCTCTCCGCCTGCAAAAACGTGCCGCCGACTTTTGGCATACGCTTAGCCATATATGCCGCGACCTCCGTCTGCGGGGTTATGGGATATCCGAAATAGTGAAGACATCCGCATCTGATAGCGGCCTCGGCTATCGCCTCGTTGCCTTTCATCAATACTTTTTCTGCCATTATTCTCACCTCTCTACCTTAATAACGCAGTCGGGACACATCGTTGCACAGAATGCGCACGCTATACACTCCGACATATCGGTTATTTCAACGGGATGATGTCCCTTAACGTTTAATTTGTCCTGCGCTAAGGACAACAGGTGCTTCGGACATGCCGAAACGCAGAGTCCGCAGCCCTTGCAGAGGTCTGATTTAAAGGTAAGTTTTGCCATTATTATACCTCCTGAGTGATTTTATGCTGTAATTTAAGAGGAAAAACGTTATCTATTTTATCTTTTAATTCGTCGTACAGACTCTGTTTCACGCTCGTCATTTTAACGGGCAGTCCCGTTATACGCGAAACATCTGACGCATATTCAACGGAATTTAATACCGTCCGAGCCGTTGTTTCCTCTCCGAGGTTTGAATTATTAACGATTCCCGTAAAAGCAATACCGCCCGCCTGTTCAATTTCCCGCATTATTTCAATAACGCTCCCGGCATCTGCGGTAAAGGGTCTGTATTTATTTATAACCAACAGCATTTCATAGTTGTTTTCTTCTTTTATAGACGGGGCGTATCTGCCCAGAGCATATGCGCCCCTGTCGTCTCCGCCTATGTCGAGCACTGCGAATTCGCTTTTATTATCTGTGACCTCGTACATCTCCTGCGGAAGCGCTGGAAAATCGACGTTGGAATTGGCGAATTCGGACGAGATAAGCTTTATGCCGTTCTTTTCAAGCTCGTCCTTGCTGTCTTTTGTCCTGAAATAAGGATTTACAATGTCAAGGTCGGCAATTACGACATTTTCGCCGTCTTTTTTTAATTTCAATGCGTAATTGACGGCAATATTCGTTTTTCCGCTGCCATAGTGTCCGGCAAAAAGCGTTACTCGTTTATGCTCCATAATAATATCTCCGAAAGCTTGATTAAAGCTTGTTTCTCTGAATCTTTCCGCTTATCGTCTTGGGAAGCGACTCTTTAAATTCAACTATACGCGGATATTTGTAAGGCGCAGTCTTTTTCTTGACGTAGGTCTGAATCTCTTTTTTGAGTTCGTCCGTACCTACGGTTCCCCTGGTAAGAACAATGCTCGCCTTTACGACCTGACCTCTGATCTCGTCTGGAGCGGCGGAAACGCCGCATTCAAGAACATAGGGAAGCTCCATGATAACGTTCTCGATTTCGAACGGTCCGATACGGTAGCCCGAAGATTTGATAACATCGTCGGTTCTGCCGACATACCAGAAGTTTCCGTCCTCGTCTCTCCATGCAACGTCGCCCGAGTGATAGATTCCGTCGTGCCACGCTTCTTTTGTCTTTTCCTCGTCTTTATAGTAGCCCATGAACAGACCGTTGGGAACAAATTTGTCCGTACGTACGACGATTTCGCCCGACTCGCCGACGCCCACTGGATTTCCGTCGGGGTCTACGATATCTATATCGTATCCGGGAACGGGTTTACCCATTGAACCGGGCTTAGGCTCCATACCGTAGAGGTTCGCGATTGTAAGGGTCGTCTCTGTCTGACCGAAGCCCTCCATTACCTTTAAGCCGGTAGCATTTTGGAACTGATAGAATACCTCGGGGTTGAGAGCCTCGCCCGCCGTTGTAGCATACTGAATTGACGACAGGTCGAACTTCGAAAGGTCGTCCTTGATAAACATTCTGTACATGGTCGGAGGCGCGCAGAACGTTGTGATGTTGTATTTCTTAAACATCGGAAGAATGTCGTCTGCGTCGAATCTCGTAAAGTCGTATACGAATACCGCGCCCTCGCAGAGCCACTGTCCGTAGAGCTTACCCCAAAGAGCCTTGCCCCAGCCTGTCTCGGCAATTGTAAAGTGAAGTCCGTCGGTCTTGACTCTGTGCCAGTATTTAGCGGTTACGAAGTGACCGAGAGGATATTTGAAGTTATGAGTCGCGATTTTGGGATATCCCGTAGTACCGGAAGTAAAGAACATGAGCATGGGATCGCCGCCGCACGCGGTGTCCGCCGTTCTCTCGAATTTTCTCGAGAAAAGTACGAATTCCTTATCGAAATTATGCCAGCCCTCACGCTCGCCGTTGACGATTATCTTAGTTTTAAGAGTCGGTGAATTCTTATGAGCGAGGTCAACCTGATGAGCGGTGTCGCCGTCGGCGGTACATACGATAGCGGAAATTCCGCCTGCGTTGAATCTGTAATCGAAGTCGTGTTCTACGAGAAGATTCGTAGCGGGAACGACTACCGCACCGAGCTTGTGAAGTCCGAGAATCGCAAACCAGAACTGATAATGACGTTTCATAACAAGCATTACCCTGTCGCCTTTTTTGATTCCCAATGATTTAAAATAGTTTGCCGCCTGCGCGGATTTCTGCTTAATATCTTTAAATGTGAAAACTCTCTCAGTCTTGTCTGCCGAAACGTGAACCATGGCGGTCTTATCGGGATGAAGTCTCGCGACCTCGTCTACAATATCGAATGCAAAATTGAATTTATCCGCGTCGGTAAATGAGATATCTTTAAGACATCCGTTTTCGTCCTCAACGGGGTGTATAAACTTCTCGCAGACAAGATTTCTGTGTTCCGCAGGGGTAAATTCATTGATGATGTGATGATCCGCAAATGGTTTGAATCCGTCATCGCTTGCTATAACCATAGCAAGAAATACGCAGTCCTTGCCGTCGACGGCTATCATTCCGTGAGGGGTCGAACTGTTGTAGAAAATACTGTCGCCCTCGTGAAGAAGTTCCTTATGTCCGCCGACCTGAACGAGAAGCGTTCCGCTTATAACAAGGTCGAATTCCTGTCCCGAATGGGTCGTGGTGTGAATCGGCTTTTTCTGAAGCTCATCGGAATACTCGTATCTTACCCAGTAGGGCTCGGCGAGTTTCTTTCTGAACATCGGAGCAAGGTTCTGAATCGTGATGCCCTCTTCGGTAGCGGTCGTCTGTCCTCTGCCCTTTCTCGTTACGGTGTAGGACGAAAGACGCGCGCTGTGACCCTCTAACAGGTCTGTAATCTCAACGCCGAACGCGAGAGCGCATTTGTGAATGAAAGTAAACGGGAAGTCTAGTTTGCCCGCTTCGTAATCAAGGTAGCTTTCCTCGGAGACCTCGGTCTTTTCCGCCATTTCGGCAGTCGTAAATCCGGTGATGTCTCTAAGCTCGTGGATACGCTGAGCTATTTCGAGGATCTTTGATTTTTCGTTTGCTGTTTCAGTCATTTTAATTCCTCCGCACTGCTTTGAGACAATAAAAAAACGTCTCAAAGCTTTGATAACTTTGAGACGAATAAAATATCCGCGGTACCACTCAAATTGCACTCGGCTATCGCCCTGTGCCTCTCAAGGATCTATCAATCCCTTTCACACTAACGCAGTTCACTCGGAAAACACTACTGCACTTTTCGCGTCTCCGGCTCGGAAGCGATGGGTCACGGGAACAGCAATATCGGTTCACACCAAGCACCGACTCTCTGAAATTACTTAAAATCCCGGCCGTCTTCGTCACAGCCTTTAGCTGTATATTAACACCCTAAAAGCAGAATGTCAATACCTAAATCGCAATTTTTTTATTTTTTTACACTGTAATACATTTTTCTACATTAAAGACTCAATAAGTCGTTTTACGTCGCCCACGGTTTCAACGTCGGACGCGTCGCGGTCGGATATTTCTATATCGAATTCGTCCTCTATAGCTACCGCCATGTTGACCATCTGCAAAGAATTCAGCCCGAGATCGCCTTTTAAATTCGTATCCTCGGTAATTTTGTCCGCATCAACGTTTACGTATTCCTTTAAAATATCGATTATTTTTTCATACATGCTGTTTTTCTCCTGTCTAATTCGTAATATATTTTGATTACTTCGTTTCTTATTACTTTCATAGTCGACGTTTTCGGCATAGGCTTTAACACGAATTTAACCTCGTGAATCCGTTTATATCCGGGGAGCAGACGATTTATTCTGTATATTTCATTTGAAACCGTCTCCATAATCTCGCTCGGCGTTCTGCCG
>DJEG01000128.1:28554-62352 GCA_002431305.1 Ruminococcaceae bacterium UBA5904
ATTGGCTTTTCCTCCGCCTTCGAGCTCTTTTTGAGTTTGAAAAACAACCGCTTCTTTTATTACGGATGAATTCTCCTCAATTGTATTTTCTATCTCTTCGGGATAGATATTCTTGCCGTTGTCAAGAATTATGAGATTCTTTTTACGCCCTGTTATGTAAAGATATCCGTCGTTATCAATTCTGCCGTAGTCACCCGTCTTAAACCATCCGTCGGGCGTAAATGATTTTTCGTTTGATTTTGCGTCGTTATAATACCCGTGCGTGACGTTCTTTCCTCGGATGAAAATCTCCCCCGCACCGTCGGAATCGGGAGAATCGATTTTCACTTCGCACCCGTTCATCGGCAGTCCGACGGAATCCGGATGGGTGCTGACATCAAAATTAACAGCCGCCAGCGGTGACGCCTCTGTCAATCCGTAGCCGATTATTATTTTAAATCCGACATCGTCTAAAAATTTCATTTTTTCGGCGTTTACCGACGCTCCTCCGCATGCTATAAGAGGCAGTTTTCCTCCGAACGAATCGGCGATATCTTTAAACAAAATTTTTCTTAAATCTATGCCGTGACTCCTTAACGAATTGCTTAATTTAACCGCCTTTAAAAGCCTGTCTTTTTTGCCGAGCTTTTCACTTTCGCTCATTATCGTATCGTAAAACGCGTCGGCGATTAGCGGAACGGCTATCATTCCATCCGGTTTAAATTCGGTTATATTTTTCTGTACGTTTCTGAGCCTGTCGTTAATATACAGCACTGCATTTATATATATTGCAGTAAGAACACTGCATCCGAGTTCGTACGCATGATTCATGGGAAGCACACTGAACGCCGTCGGAACGTCTATCATTCTCGAAAGAGAATCGACGTTTGCGCACAGATTGCCGTGCGTGAGCACAACTCCCTTATTGGCACCGGTAGTTCCGGATGTAAAGATTATAACGGCCGCATCGTCAGACGACGGAAAATAACTGTTAAAAAAATTCTCAGCCTCTAAATATGAAGAAGCGGATGATATGAATTCCTCAAAATCAACAATTCCATCTCTTTTTTTATCGGAAAGAGAAATACATTTAAAATCGGGATTATCCTCTTTCATAATAAGTCCCGCCGAATAATAGGGAGCCGAGCAAAACACTGCGGACGCGTCCGCTTTTTTCAGAAGTTTCACTATATCCGCGTCGGGCAGTTCCTTATCTATAGGCACGGCAACGGAACCGACCGTCGTCAGAGCAAAAAAAGCGACGACCCAGCGGTACGAATTCTCCCCGACGATACCGATATGTCTGCCGGTAAGCCCCGCATTTTCGAGCGCGAAACTCAACTGTTTTACGTCGCGGGCGAATCTGTCAACAGAATACGAAACCGTCTTTTTATTCTTTTTTTCGACAATGCAGGTTCTGCCCGAATATGAGTTTCGAGCCCTGTCAAAAAGTTCACGCACGCTCTTGAGTCCGCCGAGAGAAAAAACGCTTTTTCGGCATTTTTCGAGCTGTTTTATAAAAGCGCGGTTTTGTCCGGTCATATTATCCGCCTCAATAATAAACAAATTTTATATGTGTTAATAATTAATTAATACTTATTCTTTGCAAATTTCACAATTATCATATCATATTCGCTATTTTTCGTCAATTATAAATATTTTCTGTCAACATTTCGTAACATTCTATCATTATTTTATAGTTTAATAATGTATATTCTGTTGATTAAATTTGAATAAACTCTTACGAAGACGAAAGTTTACACAACGTTCACATAAAAAAAGACGGATTCGGTTTTGCCCCGATTCCGTCCGTAACATCTGTTTAATACCGTTTTATTCTTTTTTTTCGTTCTGCGCTTTAATCAGGTCTCTTATTTCCTCGAGAAGTTCCTCCTGCGTAGGCTTTTTTTCCTCTTCCTCTTCTTTAGCCTCTTCTTCTTTTTTAATAAGCGTTTCAAACTTATTCTTAACGCTCATCACGATTTTAAGTACGAGGAAAATCGACAGCGCAATTATAAGGAAATCAATAACGCTCTGAATGAAATTTCCGTAATTAAGCGCAATTTCCTGCTGAATAACATTTCCCGCAGAGTCGAGCGCTTCGGGTTTAAAAACATATTTAAGGCCCGTGAGAGAAACTTCGCCCGTAAGCAGACTGATAAGCGGTGTAATAATATCGGAAACAAGAGAGGAAACGATTTTTCCGAATGCGGAACCGATAACAACGCCCAAAGCCATGTCTACAATGTTTCCCTTCATGGCAAATTCTTTAAATTCATTAAAAAACTTTTTCATATCTATACCTCCGTCATGTACTTTTTACAGTATATAACAAGGTTCGGCACTATTCAACGCTTTTCAGGAATTTTGACGGAAAAAAATCATTTATAAATACGCACATAAGTCTTGATTTAAATATTAATATACATTATAATGCAAGTGCAAAATACTGTTTAGGAGTTTTTATATGGACAAGTACGCAAGATTCAGATATCAGCCGTGTATTCCGCTCGGAAAAAACGGCAGAAAAGTTACGGGTTCGACGGAGCATATTGCTCTTTCCAGAACGGCCGCGGGCGAGGGCATGGTTCTTTTGAAAAACGAAAACAACGCCCTGCCGTTAAAGAGAGGAACGCGCGTCGCTCTCTTCGGCAAAGCGACTATAGAATACATTAAGGGCGGCGGAGGAAGCGGAGACGTTTTCACTTCGCACGTAACAAATATATACGAAGGCTTCGCCCAAAAAGAAAAAGAGGGCAAGGTTAAAATATACATGCCCTGCGTCGATTACTATAAAGAATACGTAAAAGAAGAAAGCAAAAAAATTCCGACGAGAGAGCAGATAGAGAGAACATGGGACAAAGTCAACGCCATGTCATTCTGCAAGGAAAAGGACGATATAATTTACGACACGTTCGCAAGCATGCACGTGACGGAAGCCGATGCTCCCGATTCGCTTATTTCCGACGCGTCGAAAAACGCAGACACCGCGGTTATCACTTTAAGCCGTTTTTCGGCAGAGGGCGTAGACCGAAAGGCAACACCGAACGACTACTATCTTTCCGACGTTGAGAAAAGCCTTATCGACAGGGTTTCCTCCGCGTTCGAAAAAACCGTTGTCGTTTTGAATTCGGGCGGAATCATGGACTGCGAGAATTTCGCCGAGAATAAAAACGTTTCCGCTTTAATATACGGATTCCAGGGCGGACTCGAGGGCGGAGCCGTAATCGCAGATATCATATGCGGTGACGTTAACCCCTCGGGCAAGATGGGCGACACCATTCCCAAATCATATGACTTTTATCAGAACGCCGCCGAATTCCCCGAGGGCTTTGAGCATCTCGATTATTTCGACGACATATACGTAGGCTACCGCTATTTTGAGACAATCCCCGGCGCGTACGACAAGGTTCGCTATGAATTCGGATTCGGACTGTCATATACTTCGTTCGATTTTTCCGGCGCGTTCGGCGGTGAATCTGACGGCAAAATAATCGCAGTCGTTACCGTAAAGAATACGGGCAAGGTTCCCGGCAAAGAAGTTGTACAGCTTTACTACTCTGCGCCTCAGGGCATATTATTAAAACCCGCGAAAGAACTCGGCGCATTTAAGAAAACTAAGCTCCTCTCCCCCGGCGAGAGTGAGACCGTTACGCTCTGCTTTGACGTAAATGACATGGCAAGTTACGACGATCTCGGCAAAATCAAAAAATCGGCGTACATTCTCGAAAAGGGCGAGTACAAATTCTTTATCGGAAACAGCGTCAGAAACGTACAGGAATTAGATTATAAATACATTCTTAATTCAGACGTTACGGTTAAACAGCTGACAGAGCTTTTACGTCCGTATAAACTCGAAAAACGCCTGTTGTCAGACGGCACATTTGAAACTCTTCCGCAGGGAGAGGAAAAATATCACTCAGGTAAAAACGTTCTTTCACCCGCGAAGGCTCCCGAGACAACCGTCATGTTTGACGACATCGGCGAGAACATTACGCTTGACGAATTTATAAAGCAGTTTACCGACGACGAGCTTATCGAGTTCACGGGCGGTCATCAGAATCAGCCCGGCGTATGCAACACGGGCGCATTCGGCGGACTTAAGAGACTCAACGTTCCCGCCGTTCCGACAGCCGACGGTCCCGCGGGCGTAAGACTCGACGAAAAAACCGGCGTTCCGACCACGGCATGGCCGTGCGCTGCTCTCCTTGCATGCACATGGAACACAGACCTCATATATGAAGTCGGCAAATCGGGCGGAGCCGAACTCAGAGAGAATAACCTCGGCGTATGGCTCGCCCCCGCCATGAACATTCACAGGAATCCCCTGTGCGGACGTAACTTCGAGTACTTCTCCGAGGATCCCGTTCTCGCAGGCAAGTGCTGTGCTGCGGAGGTTCGCGGTATTCAGTCGAATAAAGTCGCGGCGGCGGTTAAGCACTTCGCCTGCAATAACAGAGAGTCGAACCGCTTTGAAACCGATTCAAGAGTTTCCGAAAGAGCGTTAAGAGAGATTTATTTAAAAGGCTTTGAAATAGTTGTCAAAGAAGCCGACCCATGGTGCATTATGTCCTCGTACAACAGAATCAACGGTCAGCATACGTCTCAAAGCTATGAACTTCTTACCGAAATGCTCAGAAACGAATGGGGCTTTGACGGCATGGTAACGACCGACTGGGGCGCGGCAAGCTTACATTCCGACGACATTCTCGCCGGCGGAGACATGAAGATGGGCGAAGGCGACCCGAAAGAACTGAAAAAAGCCCTTGATTCGGGCAAAATCACGAGAGCCGACCTTGAAGCGTGCGTAAAACGCATACTTTCCCTCACGCTCAAAACCGCAGAATACTGATTTTTAATACAAATAATAAACCCGAAGCCGCGCGTCAAATACGGTTTCGGGATTTATTTAATCTATATACGAATAATAAACGGTTTTTGTAAATTCGGCATTCGGATGACCGAGCATTACGGATAATTCAGAAATATCAACACCGTTGCGAATGCAGTTAAATGCAAACGTATTTCTCAAAACTCCGAGTCCGAATTTTGAATACTTAGAATACAGCATCGTATTTTTAAGCACCGCGTCATACGTAACGCTGATACTTCTTTTAAATCTTGACGCTCCGTCGGAATTTTTCATTTCCTCGTATCTCGGCAGTGATGCAAACACCTTTCCTATAAGATTTTTCGCCGATTTTGTAAGCAGAATTCTGCGTTCGAACGGCAAGTCAATATTGCCCGACAAATCGGAAAAATCTCCGCGGAAAGAAATACACGCCGAATTAACCTTCAAATAATCGCCGTCTGAAGAGTCGGTCTTTAATGAAGCCAGTTCTCCCGGGGTAAGCCCGGTATACATCATAAACATGACAGAAGAACCGAGATTGTAGTAAGGTTTTGACTCACCGTAAATTCTCAGAGCTTCTTTCATTACGCGGTTTCTCTCGTTTGTTTTGAAATAAGCAGGCGCAAAAGTATTTTTATCATGAATATAAACTCCGAAATTTCTTGACGGAATATCGGTAAACCCCATAACGGCTTTATAACGTTTTAAGCACGAATAAATAAACATGACAAACTGTTTAGTCTCAGACATATTTCTGCCCGAGAGCAGTAAACTGTTTGCGCAGAACAGAATGTCATCCTCCCCTGCCAGCACTGCGGGAATATCGGGAGTCACAAAATCAAGCGTGCCGAAATTATCACGTACAGATTTATTTTCAATCAAATCCATGCACAGTCCGGCAAGCTCAGGAAATGTCAGAAAAGGATTCATCATAATTTTGTCATTAATTTTTACCTCGCGTCTGCGCCGAGATAAAACCGCGCGGACATCCGATTTTCTTCTGCCCGTGTAAACCTCTACGCTCAACTGACCGCGTATCGGAACATGGCGCAGTTCACCCGTCCAGTACGGTTTGTCTTCCTCTCTGAATATTCGGCTTTCTGTCATCGCTCTGTCTGACAATTCTAATTACCCCTTTGAGGCTTCTTCATCATCGGTTATTGTAAACAATTCGTTCGGCGTGCATGAGAATATGACGCACAGCGCCTCGATATTATCGTACTGTATCGATTTCGTCTGATTGTTAATCATACGGCTGAAATTCTGATAGCTCATCCCCATTTGCTTATACAGCCAATACTTTGTTTTTCCCTTTTGTTCCAACAGATTCAGAACATTTAACTTTATCATAAGATATGTCTCCGTAATATACTATTTAATGAGATAATATCTTATTTTTTCACGTTTTATATAGACTAATTCATTAAAGAATGAAAACATATATAATGTTCTGATTATATAGTATATAGATAACTTACCCATACATTAGTTTTTTTTTAAATCCGTCCGAACTCAAAAATACAAAAATCACAACATTAACACCCCGAAAGAATCAGGAACTTTCGGGGTGATGTCTTTATATATTTAGAATACCGTTAAAGTATTCTTAAAAAAGTTCGGGGCTGAGTCTCGCTGAAAATCTCAGTGCGCTTCTCGCTTCCGACGCGGATATCTTACCGTCAGAATTCAAATCACCGGCGGACAGACCCATAGAGTTCGCATTATCGAGCTTTGAAGCAATTCTGAGCATTGTGCGTGCGTCCGCGGCGGTTATTTTACCGTCGGAGTTTACGTCGCCCATAACTATTATTACATATTTTTCATCGAAAAACGTAAGAACATTGCCGTTTTTTATCAGTGAGCTCTGTGCCGAATCCAAAACGGAGGAAACAAACTGCGAATCAAAATCCTGCTGTGTGATTCCGCCCGCTTTCGGAGGTTTAACCTTTATAATCTTATTCTCGTAATCTACCGTAATATAGCTTCCGCTGACGGTTTCAAGTCCCGTGTTTTCATTGTCGGAAGGCTTGTCATTATCCGTCGAAGGTTCGGTATTGTCAGGCTTTTCCGTTACCGAAGTATCAGGCTCGGGCTTTGTTACAGGCTCAGGATTTGTTACGGGTTCAGGATTCGTTACGGGTTCAGGCTTTGTTACAGGCTCAGGATTTGTTACGGGTTCAGGATTCGTTACGGGTTCAGGGTCTGTTACAGGCTCGGGATTTGTTGACGGCTCGGGATCTGTTACCGGCTCGGGCTTTGTTGACGGCTCCTCAGCCGAGCAGACCGTACAAATACCGTTTTCAAACGAATGTCCGAGCGCGGGAATTACTTTAGGCTGTGAAATAACTTCTCCGCACAATGAGCAGACGACAGTTCCGGTGCTTCCGTTCTGCGTGCATGTCGGTGCAGTTTCACCGCGGGTCTCAGTCTTTTCATGACTGCACTCTGTCGGAGCTTCGGAGTCGGAATCCGTATAGTCAGCCCAAAGAAAAACATTTTCCTTTCCGTTTTCCGTCCACAACGGAGAAACAGACGAGTCGGAAACAAAGCTGTATTTATCAAAACGCGTATCGATATTAAAAACAATCTCTGCAAAAATATATTGATTTTCGGCATTTCCGTCGGGCATAAATCTCAGCTGAAGGTAATTTCCGCTCGAACCGGCCTGTATACTTCCCGAGCATGCGTCATCAGGCATATTAAGTTCGGAAAAAGATAAGCCGTTCGGAATCGTAAATCCGGTTACGACAGACGATGCAAAATCTGCATTTTTTGCGCCTACAGTAAGCGTATACGTATTATTTTCTTCGTCAATCGACGATTTAAACCACGCGCACGGGCTTTGCATACCGCATCTTTTACATACTCCGTCAGAAAAATCATGACCGAGAGGTTCTGCATATTCGCCCTCGTCCAATACGGCATGACATTCTGAACAGTATTTTATTCCCTTGATACCAGATTTCGTACAGGTCGGCTCTATATCCTTCGTTTTTGCAGACGAATGAGAATATACTCCGGTTTTTAATGATTTGAGAGCACATGCGGGATTAATATAATAGTTCGTTAAACTGCTTCCGTCGCCTGCGTACCATACGACGTTCATCTGCGAATCAACCGTCGGCTGACAGTCGGAGAGAACGAGAAATTTACTGTGTTCAATATCTCCGATACGATTTCCGTTCGAATCAATAAAACAATACGCAGTCTGAATCTCGTCGGAAACATTACTTCTCCGGTTCCACATCAGGGCAAAAAGATTATCGTTTATTTTAACAAGTCTCGGCGTGTATCCGGCCGCCGAAGAATCGTACGACGTTATTCTAACCGTATTAACCGCATTTAAATTCTTATCGGCAACAGCGAGATAAATATCTCCGTGATAGTCTGAATAATATCCGTTTTCATTTCTGTCTGTTTTTGAATATGAGACAAGAACATTCGAATCCGTAATCTCCATGCCTCCGACGCTGATACCCGTTTCATTGTCTCCGGCGTTACCGGCAATGTCAACGAGGGTTAACACCCCGACTTTACCCGAAACCGAACCAAGCATGCCCTTCGTGAGGACTACGGCACGGGGGTTCGCGTCACCGTGGTCGACTCTGTAAACGCCGGAATTATCAACTTTTATAAATTGATTAAACGAGTGGCTGACATATCCTGTTTCTATATTCCAGACCCTGCTTGCCGAATCATTCAGACTCATTGATTCCTCATTAATCATAAAAGTCATGTTTGCCTGATGATTATGTCCGTCTTTACTTGTATACATAAGATGCGACGTATGAATATACAGCATACCGTCGTACTCGTCCACACGCAGACATCCCGAATCAAACGGCGTATGCGTATTTATTCCTGAAATATCGCATATACCGAGCGTGTTAAAATCCTTAGAATACTTTACAACACTTACAACCGTTACTTCGTCGGATTCATCGGGGTTGTCCTGACCAAAAACAGCAAAGTTATATTTTTCACCTGCAAAAAAACCTCCGAAAAGTGGAAGCGGAGCGTCAAGTGCCTTTTCGGAAATAACATTGCCGTCCAAATCAGAAACGGAAACAGCAAGTTTTCCGTTTGAAAAATACACTCTGACAAAATTACCGTCCGAAATGTAAACATATGAATTACTAACGCTCGACCACTTTGTGCTCGCCGCTCCGATCCCGGTATAATCCCCCGAATATTCGTTGTTCAAAACCGGATTTTCATCCTGTGCAAATATCGGCGTAAAAACAGCCGACGAAAGAATAAGGCATAATGTGAGCAGAAAAACAATCGCTTTTTTTATAATATTATGCATATGTATCCCTCCTGAAATCAGTAAATGTAATACAAAATTCGATACATTCCGAAATATATTATATAAAAGATGTATAACATCCATCAACAGATATAAGAACAATTTGTAAACTTTATGTGAACATTTTTTTAATACACAAAAACCGCGGCGAAAACGAAAAATGCATTCCGTTTTCTCCGCGGTTATTGTCATTTTGAAGTTCGGGTATTTTAATATTCCCGAGCGCCTTATCATTTTGCTACGATATTTACAAGTTTGCCGGGAACATAAAGCTCCTTGACAATGTTCTTGCCTGCAATTTCGGCTTTTATGGTCTCGTCCTCTTTTGCAAGAGCAATAACTTCTTCGGCTGAAAGCGAAACGTCTATGTTCATTCTCGCTCTGATTTTACCGCATATCTGAACAACGATTTCAACGCTGTCAGCTACGCACTTAGCCTCGTCGTATTCGGGCCAAGACTGCGCGGTAACCGTACCGCCGAAATTGAGAACGCTCCACTCCTCCTCAGTAACATGGGGTGCGAACGGATTAAGAAGGATAAGTAATGTTTTAAGCTCGCCCTTCGTAATCGAACCCTTGTCGTATATCTCGTTGAGAACCGTCATAAACGCGGCAATCGCCGTATTGAACTTCATGTTCTCGATATCCTCGGAAACTTTCTTAATGAGCTTATGCATGGAAGCTTCAAGCTCTTTCGAATATTCGTCGGAATCGGTTACAATCTCCTGAAGGTTCCATATTCTGTCTATGAACCTCTTACAGCCCTTAACACTGCTTTCGGACCACGGAGCGGCCTTCTCATAGTCGCCCATAAAAAGAACGTAGGTTCTTAAAACGTCCGCGCCGTACTGGTCGACAACCTCGTTCGGGTCAACGACATTGCCCTTCGACTTACTCATCTTGTCGCCGTCGGGACCTAAGATAAGTCCCTGCGCGGTTCTCTTAGCATAGGGTTCGTCATAGGGAACTACGCCGATATCATAGAGGAACTTATGCCAGAATCTCGAATAAATAAGATGTCTGGTTACGTGCTCCATACCGCCGTTATACCAGTCTACCTGACCCCAGTATTTAAGTTTATCCGGGTCTGCAATCGCGTTGGGATTGTGCGGGTCGATATATCTTAAGAAATACCACGACGAACCCGCCCACTGGGGCATGGTGTCCGTCTCGCGCTTAGCGTCGCCGCCGCATTTCGGGCATTTACAGTTTACGAACGAATCAATTTTAGCAAGCGGACTCTGTCCGTCCTGTCCGGGTTCAAAATTCTCAATATTGGGCAGTTTAAGCGGAAGCTCATCATAGGGAACGGGAACTATTCCGCACTTCGGGCAGTGAACGATGGGGATCGGCTCACCCCAGTATCTCTGACGGTTGAACGCCCAGTCCTTCATTTTATACTGAACGCCTTTTCTGCCTATTCCATGCTCCTCAAGATATTCGAGAACTTTTGCAATCGAATCCTTTTTATTCGTATATCCGTTGAGGAATCCGGAGTTAACCATTTCTCCGTCGCCGGTGTAGGCTTCTTTCGAAATGTCTCCGCCTTTAATAACCTCTATTATGTCAACACCGAACTTCTTCGCAAAGTCATAGTCTCTCTGATCGTGCGCAGGAACCGCCATGATAGCTCCTGTACCGTAGCCCATCATTACGTAGTCGGAAATGAATATCGGAATCTCCTTGCCGTTGAGAGGGTTAATTGCCGAGAAACCGTTAAGACGAACTCCGGTTTTATCCTTTATGAGCTGTGTCCTCTCAAATTCTGTCTTTTTAGCGCATTCTGCTCTGTATGACTCTACCTCTGAGAAATTCGAAATCATATCCTTATATTTGTCAATAAGAGGATGTTCGGGAGCCATAACCATGAACGTTACGCCGAAAAGCGTATCGGGGCGGGTTGTGTATATTTCGAGCTTTTCGTCGGTGTCCTTAACCTTGAAATCAACAAACGCGCCCGTGGACTTGCCTATCCAGTTGATCTGCTGAAGCTTGATATTCGGCAGATAATCGACTCTGTTAAGACCCTCTAAAAGTCTGTCTGCGTATGCGGTAATGCGAAGATACCAAACGTCCTTTGACTTCTGAACGATCTCGGAATGACAGATATCGCAGTGACCGCCCTGCGAGTCCTCGTTGGAAAGAACGACCTTGCACGACGGGCAGTAGTTTACGAGGGTCTTGTCTCTGAAAACGAGACCCTTTTCGAACATTTTAAGGAATATCCACTGTGTCCATTTATAATAGTCCTCCTGCGTGGTGTCTATTACTCTCGTCCAGTCGAACGAGAAACCGACTCTCTTAAGCTGGTCGGAGAACTTTGCGATATTCATATCGGTAACTTTTCTCGGATGTATACCTGTTTTTATAGCGTAGTTCTCGGTGGGAAGTCCGTACGCGTCAAAGCCTATCGGGAAGAGAACGTTATAGCCCTGAAGCCTTCTTTTTCTTGAAATAACTTCAAGTCCCGAGTATGCCTTTATATGTCCGACGTGCATACCCGCGCCGGAGGGATAAGGGAACTCAACGAGTCCGTAAAATTTCGGTTTCTCTGAATTATCGACAGCATGGAACGCTCCCAATTCCTCCCATTTTTTTTGCCATTTGGGTTCAACGGTTTTAAAATCGTAGTACATATCTATTCTCCTTAAGCAATATATAACATTTATAATCAGCCGATATCGCCGAATTCAATTTCCTCTGCGTCCGACCACAGTCTTTCGAGGTCGTAATACGCTCTCTGTTCAGGAGTGAATACATGAAGAACAACGTCGCCGTAGTCTATGAGAATCCAGCCCGTAGCCTTACCCTCTATGTTTTTAGGCTCAATACCGAGTTCGGACGAAACCGTGTCCTCGACCTCCTCACACAGGGAACGTACGTGGGTGTTGGATGTGCCGGAAGCGATTATGAAATAATCGGCAATAACAGTCAGTTCGTCGATTTTTATAGCCTTAATTTTTTCTGCTTTCTTTTTGTCAAGCACGTGAACTATTTTGTCAACAAGCGTGTATGAGTCCATTTATTCGATTCCTTTCAATAAAATATCGTTGTAAGCGTCAATCGTATCGGGGTGTATCGGCTTAAGAGCATTGCACAGCTCGTCAATCGTAAATCTTAACCCCTCAGTCATGGCTTCGTCGAGACTTATCTGCGCCTTTTCACGCATCTCCTCGACTCCGTTATAGTTTCTGTCTGCGGAAATAAAGTCGGCGGTAAAAAGCACTTTTTCAAGTTCGGTCATCCCGGCACGTCCCGTCGTATGGTAACGGATTGCGGAAATAACGTCCTCGTCGTCTATTTCGAGTTCGTATTTACAGTAAACGCTTCCCGCTATCGCGTGCCAGAGTTTCGGACTTTTCTTTTCGAGTTCGGTAAGCTGAACGCCGTATTTTTCGAACAGAGCGAACGTCTCCTCTTTATCCGCATTCTTCATGATATCGTGGAGAAGTCCCGCCTCGTATGCCTTCTTTTCGTCAGCGCCGTATTTCCTCGCAAGTTCAGCCGACGTTTCCGATACGTTTATAGAATGAACGTATCGATATTCGTCGAGCTTTTCGCGCAGAATCGCTCTGTATGTTTCATACTTGTTTTTCACGGTACAATCCCCGCCTCTCAATATATTTTTTTACGCCCTCGGGTACAAGATTGGAAATATCGCACCCGTTTTTTACGTATTGTCTGACCTGCGTTGAGCTTATCTCCAACGGCAAAACGGGACAAATCATAATTTTTTCGGGGCGCTTTATAACCAAACGCGCATATTCTGTGAGTTCATCGGAACAAACATCGTTCTCCCGGCTCATAGCGCACAGCGTAACGTTATCAAGAATTATATTATAATCCTTCCATTTATCGAAACTTAAAAGCATATCGGAACCTGTAAACAAAAACAGCTCGTCGTCCGGATATATTTTTTTTAATTCGCGGACGGTATCGACGGAGTAGCTTTTTCCCTCTCTTTTAAGCTCTATATCGGAAACGAAATATTTATCGTATTTTTCAAAAGCGATACGGCACATGTTAAGCCTGTCCGAATCCGAAATACCGCCGTTATCCTCCTTAAAAGGAGAAACCCTCGCGGGAATTATAAACAGTCTGTCAAGTTTCATTATATCGGACATGCGCTCGGCAAGATAGATATGACCGTTGTGCACGGGGTTGAAACTTCCTCCGAAAATACCGGTTCTCATATATGCCTCCGAATTAAAAAATCCCTCAGGAACAAAGTCCTAAGGGACGAATAAATATCCGCGGTACCACCCAAATTCAGCGGATAAAATCCGCTCTCCAGGATCTATAACGGGATCAAACGCCGTACCCTATGATTTCAGGCGCGGAGCTCAGGAATGAGTTATACGCATAAACATCGCTGTCGGCTCGCACCGTTCGCCGACTCTCTGAAAGACCCGAATATGCCTTGTTTCCGTCATTGCCTTTGAATATACCTATTTGAAAATGATTTTACCACAAAAAAACGCAAGAGTCAAGGATTAATTGTTCGCATTTCTTGCTCTCTTGGCCGCGGCGGCAAGCCGTCTCTGCTTCTCCATTTTTGAAGCCTTCTTCGACTTTACAACAGGCTTTTCTTCAAACCTCGAAACGTGTTTTTTCATTTCGGGCTTCTTCTCGGTCTTTCTGTGAAGCTCGGGGTTATATCTGTACAGAACGATTACTCCGCCGATAACCTGAACGACGTCTGCGCCCGTAGCCTCGGCGAGTTTGTCCGCCGCCTGTCTCGGAGTGTCGGGCGAAGTCTCTACGAGAACCTTAAGTTTAATAAGCTCGCGGGTGTTCAGCGCACCGTCGGTCGCATCTATAAGAGCGTCTGACAGTCCGCCCTTGCCGTACTGAAACAGAACCTCTAATTTATTTGCCTGCGCTCTGAGCGAGGCTCTTTCTTTACTTGTCATTTTATACCTCTTAAATATAATCTTTGATTTTCTCGCTGAATAAGCGCAGAGACTTGCCCCTGTGACTTACGACGTCCTTTTCTTCGCCCGAAAGTTCGGCAAAGCTCTTATCGCCTACATAGAATATCGGGTCAAATCCGAATCCGCCCGCGCCCTTCGGCTCGTATCCTATGTACCCTTCGCACGTCTGCTCGACTTCTAAAACTCTGCCGTCGGGAAAAACACAGCAGACTGCGCTTACAAACCGCGCCGTTCTTTTCTCTCTCGGCACGTTTTCGAGTTCTTTTAAAAGCGTATTAATTTTAACGTCGTAGGGAACGTCGTGACCGCCCGCATATCTTGCGGAATGAACGCCGGGACGTCCGCCGAGAGCGTCGACGACGAGACCCGAATCGTCCGCAACACAGACCATGCTGCTCTCCTTACAGCCCGACTCAGCTTTTATTCTCGCGTTTTCTCTGAAAGTTTCGCCGGTTTCCTCCGCGTCTGTAAGCGTAATTCCTACGTCCTCGCTTCTGACGGCGTCTATGCCGAGAGGTGCGAGAATTCTTTTAAATTCAACGCACTTATGCTCATTATGAGTTGCTATTAAAAATTTCATACGATATCGCCCTTTCCGAGAGCGTTCGAAACGAAGTTAACTGCCGATTCGATTTTTCCGAGAGCCGGCTCTATACCATTGAGAACGTCTCTGAACTGAAAATGACTCCGTATTCTCTTAGAAATCTTAACAGGGGCGCGTCTGTCGCGCGTAAGAGATTCAAACGACGACTTAAACGCTTTCCTTATCGCCGTCATCGGATTCGGCTCCTCGGGCAGTATCTCCCTGTCCGTCAGAGTCAGCTGGTACGCCGTCCTGTCCGCCGACTTCAATAGAGTCCACAATTTCTTTGAAAAGTTCTTTGACTGCTTTTTCTTCTTCGCTCTCCTCGACCGGAGTGTATTCAAGCGGTTGTTCATATACGGGTAACACCTCGTCATCATTGATTTTATCGGGCATTTCCTCAAACAGGCTCTGTGCGAACGCCTGAGGATTGAAAGGCTGTAAATCGTCGATGCCCTCGCCGACGCCTATGAATTTAACGGGAATTTTAAGCTCGTTCTTGATAGCCAGAACGACTCCGCCTCTCGCGGTACCGTCGAGCTTTGTAAGTATAATACCCGTAAGTTCGGCAACATTCATAAATTCTCTCGCCTGATTTACGGCGTTTTGCCCCGTCGTAGCATCGAGAACAAGCAGTATTTCGCGGTCGGAGTACGGAAGCTCTCGGTCGATAACTCTGTAAATCTTAGCTAGTTCCTCCATAAGGTTCTTTTTATTATGAAGTCTGCCTGCCGTATCGCATATAATTATGTCGTACATACGAGCCTTGCCCGCCTGTATGGTATCGAATATAACTGCGGCAGGGTCGGCTCCTTCCTTGTGCTTTATAATATCGACATCGGCGCGTTTTGCCCACTCGTCGAGCTGGTCTATAGCCGCGGCTCTGAACGTATCGGCAGCTCCGAGCAAAACCTTTTTGCCCTGCGCTTTATACATAGCCGCCATCTTGCCGATAGATGTCGTTTTTCCGACTCCGTTAACACCGATTACAAGTATAATTGACGGCTGGGTAATAAGTCCCATATCTTCTCCGCCGTCAAGCATTTTCGCAACGATATCCTTAATCTCGTCCTTAGCCTGTTTGGTAGACTTAAGATTCTTTTTATTAACTCGCTCTTTTAACTCGGTAACAATCTGCGCGGCGGTTTCAACGCCTACGTCGCTCATTACAAGTATTTCCTCGAGTTCTACATATAAGTCGTCGGTAAATTCGTCGAAAGAATCGAGCATGTCGTCGATAGCGCCCGACATCTTGTCTCTCGATTTTTTAAGACCCATACTTATCTTTTTAAATAATCCCATTTATTTCAGCTCCTGTTTATTATTCAAGTCCCAGTTCCTCTGCCATCTGCGAGGTTTTCAGTTCCAGTATTTTCGAAACGCCCTTTTCCTGCATGGTAACGCCGTACATGATATCGGCTTCCTCCATGGTTCCGCGTCGGTGCGTTATGAGTATAAACTGCGTTTTGTCTGTCATGCTTCTTACATACTGAGCATACCGCAAAACGTTGACGTCGTCAAGCGCCGCTTCGACCTCGTCGAAAATACAGAACGGCGACGGCGTAACTTTAAGTATAGCAAAAAGCAAGGCGATAGCGCACAGTCCCTTTTCTCCGCCGGAAAGCAGGCTTATATTTTTAACGTTCTTTCCGGGAGGCTGAGCCTTTATCTCAATTCCGCACTCCAATATATCGCTTTCGTCCTCAAGAATAAGGTCCGCGCTTCCTCCGCCGAATATAGCGGAAAAAGTCTCCTTGAAGCACGCGTTTATAATATTGAAACGGTCTCTGAACTGCTCAGCCATTTTGCCCGTCAGTTCGTCTATCATTTTAATTAATTCGGCTTTTGACTTCTCGACGTCGGTAAGCTGTGTTTTCATAAATTCGTATCTCTCGCTTACCTCGCGGTATTCTTCAATCGCCGAAACATTTACGTTTCCGAGAGCTTTAATTTTTGATTTTACATCGTAAAGTTCGCGTTTTGCTTCGGGAATATTCTCTAAATTAATATCGAGCGCTTCCGCTTCGCGTCGGGTTAATTTATACTCTTCGAAAAGCTTGTTCTGCGTATCGGTCTGCTCTTTTTCGAGCGCGGTCTTTTTTGAATCGAGGCGTACAATTTCGCTTGCAAGCCTCTCCTTTTCGTCGTTCTTTTCGCGCTCCGAGGCTCTTAAATCGCTTACGTTCTTATCGCACATATCGCGCTCTTTTACAAGCGAAGCGACAATCTCGTTTGCGTCCTCTTTCTGCTTTCTCACGCCGAGAATTTCGTTTTCGAGCGATTCTATTCTAAGGTACAGATTGTCGTTCTTTTCTTTGAGTTCGTTTATCTCGCCGTCAAGCTGTTTTAACCTGTCCGACTGACCGTTTTTCCTGCTCTCGAGCGACGCTATCAGCTCGCGCTGATTTTGAATATCCCTCGAATCGGCAGCAATGGCAACGTTAATCTCGGAAATTTTCGAATTTATCTCCTCTCGCATGGCGGAAAGTTTTTCACGGTCAACGTTGAGATTTTCGAGTTTTTTCTGAACCTCGTCGAGCGACGCCGTTATTTCGTCCTCGCGCTTCTGAGCCTCGAGTCCCGCAAGACGCAGAGCCTCCAGTCTCTCTTTTGCCGAATTTTCCTCATTTTTAAGGCTCTCAATATTCTCTTTTAATGAATTGCAACGGCTTTTTGCCGAATTCAATGAGGAATCGGAACGGATTTTATCCTCCTGCAATGAAGAAAGTTCGGCCTTTGCGGATTCTAACTCTGCGTTCTCCTTTGAAAGTTCCTCTTTTGATTTTTTATATTTTTTTTCTAATTCTTCAACCTGCGCATTTTTATCATTAAGCTGTTTTTTAAGCGTCTCGATTTCGCTCTGTCTTGTGAGGAATCCCGCGCTTTTTATCTTCGCTCCGCCCGTCATTGAACCGCCGGTATTTATAACCTGTCCGTCGAGCGTGACTATTTTAAATCTGTTTTTATATTTTTTTGCCGTCTCTATGGCGCAGTCAATATCCTCGACTACAACTGTTTTTCCGAGCTGGTTTTCTATTATGTCGTAATACTGACTATCATACTCGACAAGTTTGCTCGCAATATTTATAAAGCCCCGGCAGTTTTCAAGTCCCGTTTCACCGAGTTCCCGTGCCTTAAGCGAGGTCATCGGAAAGAACGTCGCCCTGCCTATATTGTTTTCCTTAAGGAAATTCATCGCGCGTTTCGCGTCGGATTCTGAATCGGTTACTATATGCTGAATCGACGCGCCGAGCGCCGTTTCTATCGCAAGGGAATATTCGGGCTTTACGCTTATTATCTGCGACATGGTACCGTGAATTCCGCGCAGAGTTCCGCGCGAGGACTCCTTCATAACAGCCTTAACGCTGCCGGAATAACCCTCCATATTCTTCTCCATATCTTCGAGAAGCTGTATGCGAGACTGTATCCTCTGAGAATCAAGCACTGCGGAATCAAGAGTGAGTTTCATCTCGCCAGAAGTCTGGGTTTTCGTACGAACTCTTATCATACGTCCCGACACGGAGTTTGTAAGAGACGTTACCTTATCCGAAAGTTCTGCGGTTTTTTCCTCGAGCTTTTCTTTTTCGTTCTGTGCGTTTTCAAGTTCGGATTCCCTGTTTTTTATATTCTCCTTAAGAGAATCCATACGCAGTGAAATCTCTTTCGCCGACGAATCGGCTGCGGAAAAACGAACCTTTTCATCCGAAAGGCGTTTTGTCAGAACGTTCATTTCGTCCGAAATTTTAATATACTCGCCCGAAACGGATTCATTCTGTTTTGTAAGAGAATCGAGTCCGTCGGAAAACGACCGCGTTTCGTTTTTCTTTTCTTCTATATGAGCGTTAAGAGTCTCTATCGTTTTTTCTGCGGAAAGTATCTGTTCATCTATCTGATTTGCCGAAAGATTTTCTTTCGTCTTGTCGTCCTCTATTCTCTTAATCGTCTCGTTGTTATGCTCTATCGAATTTTTATTAAGAGCAATAAGTCCCTCGAGAGAAACCGCCTGTTCTTCAAATGAAGAAGAATTCTTCTGAACCTGCTCTATCTGCAAAGTTATGTTTCTGCTTTTAAGCGTATACTCCTCGCTTTTTTCGATTATTTCGGCAAGTTCCTTCTCCGCTTTTTCATGCTGAGCCTCGGCGGCAGCTGTTTTATTATACTGAGTGCGGATAAGCTCCGATGATTTTGAGAGTATGTCGAGCCATATACCGATTTCGAGATTTTTTCGTCTGTCTGCGAGAACGAGGAATTTCTGAGCCTTTTCGCTCTGCTTTTCGAGCGGACCGACGCGGTTTTCGAGTTCCGACATTATATCTCTTAATCTCAAAAGATTTTCTTCTGCTGAATCAAGTCTTTTGAGCGCGTCGGCGCGCCGGTATCTGTAATGTGAGATTCCCGCGGCTTCCTCGAACATTTCGCGCCTGTCCTGACTTTTTGCGGAAACCATGTCCTCTATCTTGCCCTGACCGACCATTGAATAGCCGTCTCTGCCCAGTCCCGTGTCCATGAAAAGCTCGTGAACGTCCTTGAGTCTTACGCTCGCTGAATTTATTTTATATTCGCTCTCGCCCGAGCGGTAAAAACGCCTTGTAACAGCGACCTCGTCGTCGTCCCTGTTGAGCGCGCGGTCTGTATTGTCAAGTCGTAACGTAACCTCGGCATACCCCTGAGCCTTACGCTTATCGGTTCCGCTGAAAATGACGTCCTCCATCTTCGCGCCTCTGAGAGACTTCGTGGACTGCTCGCCGAGAACCCATTTTACGGCGTCGGCAATATTACTTTTACCCGAACCGTTAGGCCCGACAACGGCGGTCATGCCCTTGCCGAAATTAAACACCGTTTTATCCGGAAAGGACTTGAAGCCCTGCATTTCAAGTGATTTTAAGTACATTTTTACTCCTTATAATTCGATAACGGGATTGAATCTTTCAACTCCGGCGCGTTCCTTTACTTTAAGATTAACGCCCATGGATGAAAGATAATTTATGTTCCGTCTGTTCTGTCCCGCCATTCTCGAAACGTCGCGCGGCGCAACATACGCCGTAACGTTTCCCTTTATATCGTTTTCATTAATCTTCTTAATAACGGCGTCGAGGTACATTCTGCCCTCGCAAAGCTCTCTGAACGCGGGATGATACGCCCCGGTTATATAGCCGTCGTCAAGCCCTCCGCCCGAATGAAGCCCGACGCGGATTACTTTTATATTATTATCATAAAAAATTTTAAGCAGTTTCGCGCATAAATTTACGGCTTCGTCAACAGTCTGCGGTTTATATTCTCCCGAACGGTAAAGCTCTAAAAGACGCGTATTTTCGAGTACCGCCGTAGGATAAATTCTAACTGTCGCGGGAGACAACGAAGCTATCTTTTTCGCAGTCATGACGGCTGCAACGTCGTCGTCGCCGTACAGCCCCGTCATCATCTGAAGCCCTAATTCAAATCCGTATTTTTTTATAAGTTCGGACGCTTTTTCAACGTCAGACGAAGTATGTCCTCTCTCGTTCATTTTTAAGACTCTGTCTGACATGCTCTGCGCGCCGAGTTCGATTGACGTTACGCCGTATTTTTTTAATATATCGAGTATTTCGTTATCAATGCAGTCGGGACGGGTCGAAATTCTGATACCATTAAAAAGCCCCTTGCCGACATATTTATAAGCCGATTCGAGCAGAGATATCATATACTCCCTGTCTATCGCGGTAAAACTTCCGCCGAAAAACGCAATTTCGCTGTGTTCGGGGGATGTTTTTGCGCTTTTAAGAGCGGTCGAAACCGCGTCGTCAACGTCGGACGGCATGAGCGGTTTTTTAACGCCGGTGATGGTTTTCTGATTGCAGAAACTACACTGATGGGGACATCCGAAGTGAGGAACGAATAAAGCGACGTTTACGTGTTTCATCTTACAACGCCCATAAGTTTAAGAGCTTCCTTAGCGGCGGCCTGTTCCGCCTGTTTCTTGCTTCTGCCCTCGCCGGTGCCTATGTTATTCGAATTCAGATGCACCTCGACGACAAATTTTTTATTATGGTCGGGACCCGATTCCTCGACAAGTACGTATTCGAGCATTTCACCGTGATTTTTCTGAATAATTTCCTGAAGCGCGGTCTTATAATCCGTAAGTTCGGGCTGTTCTATGTCCGCATGGGATATAAACGATAAAACGAATTTTTTTGCCTCGCCGAACCCCGCGTCAAGATATATGGCGGCAATAACGGATTCGAATGCATCTGCAAGTATCGACGGGCGCTCCCTGCCTCCGGTGCATATCTCGCCCTTGCCTAAGAACATAAACTGACCGAGATTTATCTGTTTTGCGAATTTATGAAGAGATTTTTCACACACCGCGGCGGCTCTCATTTTAGTGAGCTTACCCTCGGGGAGAGAGGGATAATTCTTAAAGAAGTATTCCGCCGAAATCATGCCCAGTACGGAATCTCCCAAAAACTCCAGTCGCTCATTAAATTTTACTTTGTTATGCATTTCGTTTGCGTAAGACGAATGAGTCAATGCAGTTTTCAGCAGTGATTTATCCTTAAATTCGTAACCTATTATTTTTTCGAATTCTTCCATAATAATTCTGACCTTTCGAACGTATTTTCCGCTTTATGTAAACGGAAAATACGCCATATAAAAATCATAATGATATTGAATCGTAATAATCGAGACTTCTTTTTGCAAGAGCCGAATAACGTTCTTTCTTATCTCTTATCCTCTCGCCCAAAGGCTCTAAGAGTCCGAAGCTCGCGCCCATGGGCTGAAATTTCGTCACAGTCTCGTCGCTTATGTAGTGAGACAGTGCGCCGAGCATGGTTATATCGGGTAATTCGAGCGCGTCTCTTCCCAGAATTCGTCTGACCGCGTTTTCGCCCGCGAGAATTCCCGAAGCCGCCGACTCCATATAACCCTCGACTCCCGTTATCTGCCCTGCAAAGTAAACGGACGGATATTTTCTCATTGAAAAATCGCTGTTTAAAAGTCTCGGGGAATCTATAAACGTATTTCTGTGCATCACTCCGTAACGGACGAATTCCGCGTCTTTCAATGCGGGGATCAGCGAGAACACGCGTTTCTGCTCGCCGAATTTCAAATTCGTCTGAAAGCCGACGAGATTGTACATAGTCGCCGCCGAATTCTCCTTGCGAAGCTGTAAAACAGCCCACGGTCTGTGACCGGTGTTCGGGTCTTTTAATCCAACGGGCTTTAACGGACCGAATCTTATCGTGTCAGCTCCGCGTTTTGCCATTATTTCAATCGGCATACAGCCCTCGTAAACGGTTCTCTTGTCGAACTCGTGAACGAGCGCAATTTCGGCATTTACAAGCTCGTTATAGAAAAGCTCGTATTCCTCTTTATTCATCGGGCAGTTTATATAGTCGTCGTCACCGCCCCTGTCGTATCTCGACTGCGTAAACGCATGAGACATATCAATGCTGTCGGCAGTAATAACCGGAGCCGCCGCGTCGTAAAAACTTAAAAAGTTTTCGCCCGTAAGGCGTGCGATTTCCTTACTCAAAGCGTCGGAAACAAGCGGTCCTGCCGCTATTATCACTGCCGAAACGTCGGTCGGAAGAGTCGTTACTTCTTTACGTATAAGCGTTATATTTTCGTCGTTTTCGATTATGCCTGTTACAAGGGACGAAAATATATCCCTGTCAACCGCGAGGGCTCCGCCCGCGGGGACAGCCGACCGCTCCGCGCAAGCAACGCATACAGAGTCAAATCTCTTCATCTCCGCCTTCAGAAGTCCCGCCGCCGACTCGGTTCGTATCGCCTTAAAAGAATTCGAACATACAAGCTCGGCTAAATTTTCCGACTTATGAGCGGGGGAAAACCGAACAGGCTTCATCTCGTAAAGGTCAACCTTTATTCCCGCATTTGACAGTCTGCGCGCGGCCTCGACTCCTGCAAAGCCTCCGCCTATCACGGCGGCCTTTTTTATATCATTCATCGGAGTCCTCGTCCTTTTTCTTTTTGGAAACTCTGCTCTCGTAACCGCATCCCTCGTTATGACATTTAAGCACTCCGCCCCTCGCTTTGAAAAGCGACTTTCCGCACTTGGGACAAATCTCGGAAGTGGGTACGTCCCATGTCATAAAGTTGCACTCGGGATAATTCGAACAGCCGTAGAACGTATGACCTTTTTTCGACTTTTTGCCGATAATATCGCCGCCGCAGACGGGACATTTCGCGTCGGTTTTCTCGACGTACGGCTTTGTGTTTTTACACTCGGGATAGCCGGGACAAGCAAGGAACTTGCCGTATCTGCCGACTTTAATAACCATGTTTCGTCCGCATTTTTCGCATACGACATCTGTCTGATCCTCTTCGAGCTTGATTTTAACGCCCTGCATGGCTTCCTTAGCCTTAGCGAGAGTCGCCTCAAAATCGTCGTAAAACTCATGGAGCATTTTAATATAATCGCAGTGCCCCGCCTCAACCTCGTCGAGTTCGGATTCCATGCCCGCTGTAAATTTCGTATTAATAATCTTCGGAAACTGTTCTTTTAAAAGTTTTGTCGTCGCGGTGCCGAGTTCCGTAGGCTTTAACTGCTTATGGTCTCTTACAACATAATCCTTAGACGTTATCGTAGAAATAATCGTAGCGTATGTCGACGGTCTGCCGACTCCCGTTTCCTCAAGCGTTTTGATAAGCGAGGCTTCCGTATATCTTGCGGGGGGCTGTGTGAAATGCTGTTCGGGAAGGAGCTCTTTGAATTTTAAAACGTCGTCCTTTTTCATCTCGGGCAAAACGCTTTCGTTTTCCTCGTTCTCATCGTCCGCGCTCTTATAAAGAACGGTATATCCGTCGAATTTAACGGAGAATCCGCTCGCGGAGAACGTGCAGAATCCGTCCGCGCCGTCCTTCTTAGCCTCGATTTCAACCTTTACCGTATCCTGAACGCAGTTGGACATCAGCGACGCGATAAAACGTTTCCAAATAAGATTGTAAAGTTTATACTGGTCTGAGGTAAGCGACGCTTTAGCCTCCTGCGGGGTAAGTCCGGGAACAGTCGGTCTAATCGCCTCGTGTCCGTCCTGAACCCTGCCTTTTGACTTAAAATATCTCGGCTTTTCGGGAAGATATTTTTCGCCGTAAGCCGTTTTAATATACTCGTTTCCCGCCGTTCTCGACTCCTCGGAGATTCTCAGCGAGTCGGTTCTCATGTACGTTATAAGACCGATTGAGCCGTAACCGGGGATATCGATACCTTCGTAAAGCTCCTGTGCGACCTTCATCGTGCGTTTGGAAGTAAATCCGAGACGATGAGAAGCGTCCTGCTGCATTGTCGAGGTTATAAACGGAGGCATTGGAGATTTCTTCCTCGTGCCTTTTTTAACGTTTGAAACCGTATATACTGCGCCGTCGAGCTTTTTAAGATAGGCGTCCGACTGCTCTTTATTTGTAATTTTAATCTTGCCGTTTTCGTCAGAAGTCAGATTCGCTTTTACGATACGTCTTGACGACGGGGCGGAAAGTTTTGCCGTTATCGACCAGTATTCCTCGGGAACGAAAGCATTGATTTCGTCCTCGCGGTCAACGATGAGTCTGACAGCGACGCTCTGTACGCGTCCTGCTGAGAGTCCTCGGCGTATTTTCTGTGAAATAAACGGGCTTAAACGATAACCGACAAGCCTGTCGAGAATACGTCTCGCCTGCTGTGCGTTTACGAGATCCATGTCGATTTTTGACGGATGTTTCATTCCGTTTTCGACGCTCGTTTTGTTTATTTCGTTAAACTTTACGCGCTTAACCTTGTTTAAATCAAGGTCGAGAAGCGTTGCAAGGTGCCACGAAATAGCCTCTCCCTCACGGTCGGGGTCGGTTGCGAGATAGACGTCGTCGCTCTTGTCCGCGAGTTCATGAAGTTCCTTGACAAGCTTTTCCTTTCCTTTTATTACAACATATTTCGGTGCAAAATCGTTTTTAACGTCAACGCTGAGTTTAGCTGCGTAAAGGTCTCTGACATGACCCATAGAGGCTTTTACCTCATATCCGGGTCCGAGATATTTTTTTATTGTGCCCGCCTTGGTGGGCGACTCCACAATTACGAGATTAGACATAGTCTGACCATCCTGTTATCATAATTTATTTAGAGTACCTTCCTCCGGCGTGCACAAAACACACTCCGTACAGTTCAAGTTCGGTAAGCGCAGTCAGGACATCCCTTACCTGCATACCGCTCTGCTCGGAAATAATATCCGCATATACGGGTTCGGATTTAAGATACGAATATACTTTTTTCGCCTCCGCCGTTACGCCCTCGGGCAGTACGACAGCGGAAGAATCTTTTTTACATTCGCCGGATTTTTCTTTTTCGGCGCATAAATCATAAATCGTAAGACCGTCGGTTCGGTCTTTCTTTTCGGGTAATTTTTTTGTTTTTAATATTTTCGGTATACTATCCGAATGAGCTATCGGAGGAACCGAAGTGATTTTCTCGTCAAACGACGATGCATTTTCGAGCTCCGGATACATATACGAGAACTCGCTTATTATATCGAATGATGAAAATACCGCCTTCGCGCCCTTTCTGATAAGTTTATTCGTTCCGAAAAAATTTGAATTCGTAACGTCACCGGGCACTGCGAATACCGGACGTCCCTGCTCCGAGGAATACCGTGCGGTAATCAGAGAACCGCTCTTCTCCTTTGCCTCGATTACAACCGTGCCCAGCGACATACCTGAAATCAGTCTGTTGCGAATCGGGAACGTTGTCCTGGAGGCAGGAGTAAACGGAAGAAATTCGCTTACTACGGCTCCGTTTTCCGAAATTCTTTTTCTCATGTTTTCGTTGGATTTAAGGTAATCAAACCCAAGCCCGCAGCCGAGAAACGCAATCGTTTTGCCTCCCGCATTCATCGCCCCCTCGTGGCACGCGCGGTCAACTCCGACGGCTCCTCCGCTCACAACGGTAAATCCCGCCTTTGCAAGATTTGCCGACAGTGCGCCCGCAACTCCCAGGCCGTAATCCGAGCAGTTTCTCGTACCGACCATTCCGATACTGAGTTCGCTGTCAAGCACCAACGCGTCGCCCCATACGTAAAGGACAAGCGGATATGCATTAATCCTGAGAAGACGTTTAGGGTACAGAGGTGAATCGCAGGGAATTATATGCCAGCCGTTCTTTTCGCATTTTTTAATCACGTCAAAAGACTGCGACGGACTGAACGACGAAAGTTTTTCAATACTTCGTGCGGTAAGGGTGCCCGAGGCAATCCACTCGCTGTCACCGGCTTCATAAACTCCGCGTGCGTCATCGAAATGGGCAATAAGCTCGTCGGCAAAGAATCCCGCGCCGAGCGTACGCTGAAGCCATATCCAATATTCTACGGGACAACTCATCTTACCATCTCCCACATTATAACTGCGGCGGCAGAAGCCGCGTTTAGCGATTCCGCCCTGCCCCTCATCGGTATGGTGACCCTATGAGAGCATGCGTTTATAACTTCGTCCGACAGACCGTTTCCCTCATTTCCGACGGCACATACGATACCGGAAGTTTTATCTATTTCGGTAACCGGCATCGCGGACGAATCTGGAACGGCGGCGTATGTTTTCATACAATGTGCGGAGCACTCCGTTAAAAACTCTGACAGCGAAGCAGTTTCGATAATGTTAAGTCTCAGCAGCGACCCCATGGCGGCACGCTGAGCCTTAGGATTATATATGTCGCATCCTCCGCTGACAATCATGCCGTCCAATCCGAGAGCTTCCGCAGTTCTTGCAACCGCGCCGAGATTCGACGGAGTCTGCAAATTTTCAACGGCGATATATATACCATTATAATTTATTTTATCTATATTATGCCTTTTGTCAAGTGTTTTGCATATACAAAATACGCCCTGTGAATTTTTTGTATCGGACATACGAACTGAAACCTCGTCGGTTATGATAAAAATTCGGTCTGATTTTTCTGTCAGAACCTTAAGCGCCGAAGAGTATTTTTTCATTGCATTTTCGGTAATAAACGCGTCGGTAATGCAACTACCGCTCAATGACGCGTCACAGCAAAGTCTTTGTCCCTCAAGGGTAAAAAGTCCCTCGCTTTTTCTGAATGAAGCGTCCGACGTAAGTTTTGCAAAATATTTGATTTTCGGATTATTTCTGCTTGTTATTGTATCCATAATATTAGAAAAACAAGGACTGTCAGCGTTTTGCGACAGTCCCGAAATGTTAAAAATAATTACTTGAGAGCAGCTTTTGCGGTTTCGGTAAGAGCGGTAAACGCCGCGGGATCTGCGATAGCGATCTCGGAAAGCATCTTTCTGTTAAGAGTAACGCCCGCCTTTTTAAGGCCGTTCATAAATGTAGAATAATTCATACCGTTGAGTTTGCATGCTGCGGAGATTCTGGAAATCCAAAGACGTCTGAAATCTCTCTTCTTCTGCTTTCTGCCGACATATGCATAGTTGCCGGACTTCATAACCGCCTGTTTGGCGGTCTTGAAAAGTCTGCTCTTTGAGCCGTAGTAGCCCTTAGCGAGTCTTAATACTTTATTTCTTCTCTTACGAGTCATTATAGCGCCTTTAATACGTGCCATTGTAAGTAACCTCCTGAATTAAGTCGAAAAATTAGATAATTATTTGTAGGGAATAAGCTTTTTGATCTGCTTAACGTTGGTCTTGTCGGCAACGGCAGTCTTGCGGAGATTTCTCTTTCTCTTGGTGCTCTTCTTGTTAAGAATGTGAGACTTGTAAGCATGAGCGCGGATGGGCTTACCGTTCTTTGAAAGCTTAAAACGCTTCTTAGCGCCGCTGTTTGTTTTAATTTTAGGCATGATATTTTCCTCCTGTTATTTAATACCGTGTAATCTTAAATGACAAAGACTTACTTTGAAGGCTTTGCCGCTAGGAACATGAGCATCATTCTGCCCTCTAATTTAGCGGGCTTTTCGATAACTCCGAGCTCCGTGCACTTATCGGCAAATTCCTGCATTATTTCAAGACCTCTCTCCGGATGAGCCATTTCACGGCCTCTGAAGCGGATAGAAACCTTGACCTTATTGCCCTGCTTAAGGAATCTGTTGGCATGGTTGACTTTGGTTTCAAGGTCATGCGTATCAATGTTGAGCGAAAGCTGAACCTCTTTTATGTCAATCCGGCTTTGATTCTTTTTGGCTTCCTTTTCGCGTTTCTGCTGTTCAAACTTATACTTGCCGTAGTCCATTATCTTGCATACTGGCGGTTTAGCCTGGGGAGCAATCATTACCAGATCAAGGTTCTTCTGTCCTGCGATTTTGAGTGCGTCGGACGAGGACATTATACCTAACTGCTCTCCGTCGTCGGTAACGACTCTTATCTCTCTCTCCCTGATCTCTTCGTTTATCTGCATTTCCTTAGTAGCGATGGTCAAACACCTCCGAAATTAATAGAAACAAAAAAGCGCGGACAGACGCACTGCCGCACTCATGAATACAAAAGTAAAAACTAACGTATTGACCTGCGCATAAAAATCCGCGAGGTGAGATAAGCCTATGCTGTCTGCTTTGTTTTCGCAATATATTCTAACAGCAAAGTATGCGTTTGTCAATAGTTTTTTTGATTAAATTCAATTTTTTACGCCGGTTTTTGAAAGAAACGACACGGCATACTCTTTCACCTTTTCGGCAAGCGTATTTTCAGAATAAATTTCGGCAAAATGCGAATCAAGTTTCTTAACCCTTTCATTGTCAAATGAAACCGAATCGTTGTTTTTGTCAAACATCGGATACATACTTTTCATGACAGACAATAGTCCGTTTTCCCCGACATCTGAAATTAATTCAAACGTAAGCGAAATAAGAGGCTCGCCGTTGTTTCTGCACCAGTCTGATAATTTTCCGCCTCTTAAATCCTCAAAAAAATAACTGCATGCATACAACTTTTTTTCAAGAATCGACGCCGATTCGAATTCGCCGTTAAAATCTCCGCTTTTTTCGAGTCTTCTCTGCAAAACGGCACATACGCCCTCGATAAGCTCGCCCGCGGGGGCTTTTTCGGCAAGCTCGGGAGTAAGGGATGAATAATTATCGACTAAATATTTAAGCCTTTTTAATTCTTTATCCTGCCGTCTGATTGTCTCGTTGTGTTTTTTTACGGCGGCGGATGCCTTTTTCATCGCAAACACGGCAATAACAAGCAGAACGATGACTATAAGCCACAGGTACCAGAATTCCTTTAAATTATCTATCATCATTTATCCTCCGTCAGGGCTTTATATATGTCGCCCTTTTTCATACCCGACTCCTGCGCCGCGAGCTTTGCCGCGTCATTCATCTTCATTCCCGAGGAGACGAATTTCTTAGCGAGTGCGATTCCGTCAATCTCCTCGTTTTCCTCTTCTCCTTTTTTCGCTTCGATTATGATAACGTACTCGCCTTTTAACTTCATACCGTCGTACTTTCCCGAGACTTCTTTGAGGGTCGTACGTTCTACGCTTTCGTGAATTTTCGTAAGCTCCTTTATAATCGCAATCCGTCTGTCGCCGAGCGTTTCATATAAATCGTTAAGCGTGGCGGCGAGCTTATGCGGAGCCTCGTAGAAAATCATTGTCTTGCGTTCCGTAACGAGTTCGGCAAGATGCTCCCTGCGCTTAGGCTTATTGACGGAAAGAAATCCTTCGAACGAAAATCTCGATACGTCGAGTCCGCTTATAGCGGCGGCCGTGACTATCGCGGACGGTCCCGGTACACTCGCAACGTTAACGCCCGCTTCGTGACACAAGTCTACAAGGTCGATTCCGGGGTCTGATATCGCCGGCATGCCCGCGTCGGTTACGAGAACACAGTTTTCGCCCGAAATAATACGGTCTAAAATAAGGCTTCCCTTCTGCGCGCGGTTATGCTCGTAATAGCTGACCATGGGCTTTTTTATATCAAAATGATTTAAAAGTTTGAGCGTTACCCGAGTGTCCTCGGCGGCAATAAAATCGCAGTCCGCCATAGCCTGCACGGCGCGGGGCGACATATCGCCGAGATTTCCTATCGGGGTACCGACAACAAATAAAGTTCCAGCCATTGTTAACCCTTTTCCCTGACGCTTATTCGGCTTATGTAGTCGATGTTGATTAAATCGCGCTTGCCGTTTTTCTTCTCGACCTCTACCCAGCCGTCAGATACGGACACAATCTTCGCGCCCGTTCCTAATTCGCCGTAAATATAAATATCGCACATTTTTCCTATGCATGAATTGAGAATATCGTTCATAATTTTTTTCCTTTCGGTATTCTTTCTTCTTGAAGTAACCTTTCTGATAATATTACGCCTGAACAGGTTTATGATTATCGGAATCATTACAAAAAGCCATATGTATATTACAATGTCAATTGAGTCCATTGCCGCCGTTCTCCCTGTAAGAGCCTATAATTCTCCTCATATCCTCCGAGTCGGAGCCGTTTTCTTCCATGTATAATTCTTTCTCGACCGTAAGTCCCGGTTTTCTGCCCCGTTTGCCCTCTAATAAAACGAGCCACGGAGGCCTGCCGACCGACTGCGAAACGAGCCTCATGCGCTTAGGCTCGATTCCCGCGTTCTTCATTGCGGTCATCAATTCGCACAGTCTCTCGGGACGAAGACACATGCAGAGCCTTCCCCCGAACTTTAAAAGCCTCGAAGCCGTCATACATATATCGTCAAGCGAGCATATCGTTTCATGTCTTGCAATCTTTGCCGATTCCGAACTGCTTTTTATCCCCGCGCCGTCGGGCGTATAGGGAGGATTCATCGATATAACGTCGAAACGTCCCGCGTAATCGGCGTTTTTAAGCTCTCTCAAATCCGAGTTCAGAGGTATTATTTTTTCTCCTGCGCCGTTTAATTCAACGCTTCTTTTTAAAATTTCGAATCCGTTTTTCTGAATTTCGACGGCATATATCTTCTGTCCCATATTCTCCCGCAGCCAGAAAAACGGAATAATTCCGCACCCCGTGCCGAAATCGCACGCGATGTCCTTCCGTTTCGGAGAGGTAAAATCGGCAAGCAGAAGCGCGTCCGTTCCGAACGTGTGGGAGTCGGAAACTATCAGTTTTACCCCCGAGCCGAGATATTCAATGTGTTCGCTCTCATTCATAAATTCACCGTAATAATAATTCTGTCGATTATTTTATCACATTTTTCATTATTTGTAAAGCAAAAAAGACCTGTCAAATCGGCAGGTCTTAAACAGTTTATTATTCAAGTCTTAATGTCAGGACAGCTTCATCCTTTGAAACGCAGAGAAGTCCGCTTTTGCATTTAACGAACGTCACTTTCGAATTTTCCTGACATATTTTACACTCACACCCGACAACAGACGTTATAAACGGCGCGTGTCCGGGCAGAACGGCGAGGTCGCCGTCAGCTCCGCGAAGCGACAGAGAAACCGCCTCGCCCGAAAATATCTCGCCGTCCATTGACGAAACGGTCAGTTTAAACGTTTTCATTTAACCACCGTCCCGGCTTTTTGAGCTGCGTCATCTATAGTCGACGCGAACAGGAACGCCGATTCGGGTATTTCGTCGCATTTGCCGTCGAGAATCGCTCTGAATCCTCTTATCGTCTCCGACAGCGGAACATAAACTCCGGGAATACCCGTGAATTTTTCCGATACGGTGAACGGCTGGGAGAGGAATCTCTGAATTTTTCTCGCACGGCTGACGAGAAGCTTATCCTCGTCGCTCAATTCGTCCATACCCATTATCGCGATAATATCGGTCAGTTCCTTATATCTCTGCAAAACTTTCTGAACGTCTCTCGCAGTACGGTAATGCTCATCGCCTACGATATCGGGCGAGAGAATACGGCTTGTCGATTCAAGAGGATCAACAGCGGGATAGATACCCTGAGAGGCTATGTTTCTCGACAGAACGGTTGTGGCGTCAAGATGTGCGAAAGCCGCCGCGGGCGCGGGGTCGGTAAGGTCGTCGGCGGGAACATAAACCGCCTGAACGCTCGTAACCGAACCGCGTTTTGTCGACGTAATACGCTCCTGAAGCGCACCNNNNGTGGAAGCGATACGCTCCTGCAAAGCACCCATTTCGTTTGCAAGGGTCGGCTGATATCCGACCGCCGACGGCATTCTGCCCAGCAGTGCGGAAACCTCGCTGCCCGCCTGAGTAAATCTGAATATATTATCTATAAACAAAAGAACGTCCTGACCGAGGTCATCTCTGAAATACTCCGCCATCGTAAGTCCCGAGAGCGCAACTCTCATTCTCGCTCCGGGCGGTTCGTTCATCTGTCCGTAGACAAGCGCGGTATTTGAAAGAACTCCCGACTGTTTCATCTCGTTATAAAGGTCATTGCCCTCTCTCGTACGCTCGCCGACGCCCGTAAACACGGAAATACCGCCGTGCTCTTTCGCAATATTATTTATAAGCTCCATTATAAGAACGGTTTTACCGACTCCGGCTCCGCCGAAAAGTCCGATTTTACCGCCCTTTGCATAGGGGCAGATAAGGTCTATAACTTTAATACCCGTTTCAAATATTCCCGTCTGCGAACTCAATTCTTCGTATGCGGGAGGTGCTCTGTGAATGCTTCTTCTCTCTTTTGTCTCGGGCGCAGGCTTATTGTCAACCGTTTCGCCAAGGACGTTGAAAATACGTCCGAGAGTTTCTTTTCCGACAGGAACGCTTATCGGCGCGAGCGTGTCGACAGCCTCGGTGCCTCGGCTGAGTCCGTCAGTCGAAGCCATTGCGATGCACCTTACGGTATTGTCGCCTATGTGCTGCGAAGCCTCTGCCGTCAGCGTTCTGTCCGGCATTTTTATTTGTACGGCATTGTTAATCTCGGGCAGTTTTCCGTTGTCAAATCTTACGTCCACGACGGGTCCCATTACCCGGCTTACATAGCCTTTATGCGAACTGTCCATTTTAATTCAGGCTCCTTATATTATTCTCCGCTTCCCGCGGTTATTTCGGTAATCTCCTGTGTAACGGCGCCCTGACGCGCTCTGTTATACTGAATGTGAAGCTCATCGAGCATCTGACGTGCGTTTCTGTCCGCGTTATCCATGGCAGACCTGCGTTCGGTAAGCTCGCAAACAAAACTCTCGCGCACAACCGCAAAAATCGCTGAGGCAAGATACTCGTTTACCGCCGAATTCATAACAGTCGGCGCGTCGGGTTCAAATTCCGCGCTTCCCTGCATTTTCTCGTTATTATCACTCAGCGGAAGAAGCGTTTTTACATATGTCTCCTGTTTTAATGCGGAAACGTATTTTGTGCCGATGATATCTATTTCCGCATATTCGCCAGAAACATATTTTTTTAAGAGTTCGTCGGCAAAAGCGTACGCCTCGGCGGAGGAAAAGAATTCGGACGAAACGAACGGCTTTGACACTCTGTCGCAGATTCGTCTGCCTATCGGGTAAACGTCGGCGTTTTCGATTGCGTCCAGTTTTTTGAATACAAACGAATTATATCCGCCCGCAAGTCCCCTGTCTCCCGCGATAACGACAACACACTTTCTGCCGTCACGCTTTTTCATATAAATTCCGTTTTTACATTCCTCGCACGAAGAGAGCATTTTAATAATTTTCTCCGCGCCCGAAGCGTAAGAATTCGCTTTTGTCATGCGCGCCGTCGCCTGTCTTAATTTTGACGAAGCGACAAGTCCCATAGCGGACGTTATCTTCAGGGTCGAATCTATACTCTTGATTCTCGTTTTCAGAGCTTTAATATCTGCGCCCATCGGACTCACTCCGTTTCTTTGATAAGTTTCTCGATTTCGGCAATATCGTTATCGTCAAACGAACCTTTTTCAAGTCTTTCGAGCAAAGGTAAATACTCGCTCTCTGCTTTGAGAATAAGCTTTTCCTCGAACTTCGAAACATCCGAAACTTCGATTTTATCAAGGAATCCGTGCGTTACGGCGTAGATTATTACAATCTGACAGCCCGCGCGGACGGGCGAATTTTTATTCTGTTTCAGCACCTCTGTTATTCTCTCGCCCAAAGCAAGACGCGCTTTCGTGTCTGCGTCGAGATCGCTCGAAAACTGCGCGAAGGACTGCAATTCTCTGTACTGCGAGTACAAAAGTTTCAGTTCGCCCGAAACTTTTTTCATACCCTTTAACTGCGCTGAACCTCCGACTCGGCTTACCGATATACCGGGGTTTACCGCGGGCATAATTCCCGAGTGAAAAAGCTCCGTTTCAAGGAATATCTGACCGTCGGTTATGGAA
>DJEG01000105.1:0-3008 GCA_002431305.1 Ruminococcaceae bacterium UBA5904
TTGAATTATATAAATACATAAAAAAATACATAAAAAATCCGGCTGTCGGTTTTGCCCGGCAGCCGAAACGCATATATGATGTATATACTTATTTTTTAGTAAAGAGGTTTTTGAAGAAATCGAAAATCATCTTAAAGAAGTTTATGATTTTATCGAAAACCGAGTGTCCCGTTACCTTTACGGTGAAGTCGGGCGCAAGGCGCAGAACCGCGGGACAGCCTCCCTCAAAGTACTTGTTTATCTGAAGCGAGTACGAGCCGTTTCTGAGTTTTGCGAAGTTGTCAACGGTGATATTGCCGTTTTTGTCGGTCGTGTAGTCCTTGCCGTTGAATGTAACCGATGCGCCGACGATGGGTTTGTAGTCATATCCGACTACGGCGTAATTCTTATCGAAAATCGGCGAGCCGTATGTGAAGTTTATAATTCCCTCGGTTGAAAGCTTTGACGAGTCGACAACGGGAATCTCCATGCCCGCATTATAATAATCGGAATAGAAAAGTATGACTTCGTCGCCCGATTCGAGTACGTAATCCGTTACCGGGTCGTTCGGGAAGTCGCCGTTTACGGTATATACCCAGCCGTCCCATTTTTTTGTCGTGTACGAGCCTGCCTTAACGCCGTTTACCGCGCTGATGTAACCGATGTTGATACCCGTTACCGTAAGCGAGTCGTCGGTTTCGTCGGCGCAGGCGATAAGGTCGGCAACCGTATAATCCTCGGTGAGCAGTTCCATGCTCGTGTTGTAATAATAATTTTTGTCGGGTCCCTCTATTCGCAGTGAGACGGTACCGTCTGCCCATACCGTAAGCGAAAGGAAACTCGCCGATATTATCAGCGCCATGAGGACGGATAATATCTTCGTCAGAGTTTTTTTCATTTTGTTTACTCCTTTACCTTTATATAGTTTAAAAAACAGAGAGCATTCCGGCTTGGAAATTTTTTTCGTTACGGCAGTGGCTGCTGCGGCGGATTTTCACCGCTCTTTCCTCCTGATTTTTCAAATAAATTATAATATAATAAAAAATATTTGTCAATCGAATTGACTTTTTATTTTATAAATGTATAATTAATTTGTATAAAAATGAAAGAAGATGTAAATTGATGAAGAAAAATGCCGTAACAGGAATTATAGGTATTGTGTTTTCGGTAATAATTGTTTTTTCCGTCTGTCCTATATATGTATCAGCTGTCGACGGCAGGTCTCTGAGCGAGTATTACGGTTTTTCATATGAAAGTTACATGAATTATCTGTACTCCCACGAGCATGATAATTTCTACCTCGGTACTCCGTACAGAAGCGGAAACTGGCGCTCGCCCAACGGCGATGCTTCGTATAACAACGGCGCGCGGGGCATGAACTGCTCGGGATTTGTATGGCATGTTTTAAAGACATGCATTCAGAACGCCGGAGGCAATCCGTCAAAATATCAGATTCTTTCGTTTTCCACTCCGAGAGGATGGTTCGGTGTTCTCGAGGACAACTCAATAGAGTATTATATTTTTAATAATAAATATGAGGCGCTCGCGAGCGGAGTCATGAGCAAGGGCGATATCATTATGATGTTCTGCAACGAGGCTCTGCGCCCGAACGGACAGAACCATATCGGCATATACTGGGGCGACGGCTCGTCGGACGTTTTCTGGCACTCGGCGGGACGGGCGAACTACATATCTCATATACGTTCCGGCGGAGCGGTCGTTAAATTCATAGTCGCGAAAATGAGCCCCAAAAGCGGTACGCTCAAAATTAATTTAAACGACAGCAATTCCAATGCGCTTTCCGGCGGCGAATTTAAAGTTTACACGTCCTCGGGCTCGTTCTGCGCCGACGTAAAATCGGGCGGAAGCGTCCGTTTGAATTTGGGAACGTATACCGTCGTTCAGACGAAAACCGCCGGCGGGTACAAAATTGACTCCGCAAAGAAAACGGTAAGTATTTCATCCTCGAATTTAAATCCCGTCCTGACGTTTGTAAATAATAAAAAACTCGGCGCGGCGAGCGTTCAGGTCAGTGTTAAGAGATTTATTCCGTCGCTTTTCAGTGATAAATATTTCACGTACGCAGGCGTGAGCGTCGACGTATATTCGGACGCGGGATGTACGAAAAAACTTGAAACAATAAAGACGAATGCGGACGGCAGAGCGGTTTTCGGATATGAAAACGGCAGATATATGCTCAGCGAGGGAACGACGTGTTATTTTAAACTGTCAAAGGAAAACGCGGAAAATTTTAAAAATATCAGTTTTGACTATGATTCGGTTCTGAGCTCAAAAATAGTTTCCGACTGCGTAACAGCGTCGTCTTCGGGTGAAAAGACGAGTTTTTCGGGCGAAATGTACGGCGCGGTAAAAGCGTTTTCGGAGCCGGGCGATATTTTCATGATTTATTATGATAAAGAATGTACGGATATGTGCTTTACTCCGTGTTCGGATGAAGATTCTCAGACGGTATACGGTATGAATATCGCGTCGGCGGACGAAAACGCGAACTCGTTTTTAGGTTTCGATAATGAATATAACGGATGTAACGGATACAGGCTCGGCGCGGGTGAATATACCGTCTCGTGCGAGGACGAGACGACGATTGACGTTACCGTCAGACCCGGGTGCGTTACCGATTTGCTTACGGGCGAAATTGAAATCGAAGCCGACAGGGGCGATTTTGATTTAAACGGAAGCGTCAGCGTGTCCGACGCAAGAGGTATGCTCAGAGCGTCGGCAAAAATGTATGCGCCGGTAAATGAACAGATGAGAGCGGGAGACCTTGACTCCGACGGAAAAATAACCGCGACGGAGGCAAGACGCGTGCTGAGATTCTGCGCGAAATTGGAAAAAGAAATGTAAACAATAATTATAAAGCGCAAACATTCTTTATGTAGGGGAAGACATTGTCTTCCCGGGGTAAAGGCAGAAATTTTTAATTATGATTTTACCTTCGGAAACCCGGGAATTTCATATTGCTGACGCAATGTTATTATTCATATTTCCGCAAGTCTCATGCGGGAAGA
>DJEG01000105.1:3047-4808 GCA_002431305.1 Ruminococcaceae bacterium UBA5904
CTTCCCCTACAAAATAATGTTTGTATTTGGAACGATAAATTATTGTTTTGCGGGTGTTGACAAAATATTTATTCCCATATATAATATAAATACAGGGAGCTATCCGATAGACGGCTTGCTCTTAGATTAAGTTAAAATAACCGCTTCTTAAATGCAAATTCGGGCGGTTATTTTTTTTTCTTTACAACAAATTGTAACTATGATAATCATAACTATTGTTATGTATATTATAGCCTCTGCCATAAGCTCCACCCCCTTATTAATAAGAGGGCGAAACGCCCTCTCAAATAGAAGGGCAAAACCGCCTACCGTTTATAGATAACTCCCTGGTTCGCAGTATACACTGCGGACTTATTTATTTTACCGCAATAAATGTCTTTTGTAAAGACTGTTAAAAAAATTTTTTGACAAAATACAGCAAGTTTTTTTGTTTGTCCTTTTAATAAATTATTGTTTTCTTGACTGTTTACTGTTTCGTGTGTTACAATCGAATCGGGTGATATTATGCAGAGTAATTTTAAATCCTTACATACCGAGTCGTTTTCAAAAAAAGATTCGGATTCAGGCATATTTTTAAAACAGTATCAGCTTATACAAAATACCGATACCGATGAAATTTCCGCAGGTCTTGTATTTGAAAATATATCGGACAAAAGCGTATCCTCGGCTGATATCCGCGTTAAATATGTATGTGCGGGCGAGGAAAAAACGAAAGAATTCACCGCCGAAATTCTCGACGGCGAGCCCGGCAGGGTCTGCCCTGCAAGGGAACTTTATTTTCTCGGTTCCGGCGAAGTTTCCGACGTTTCAATAGAAATACTCAATATTAATTACGGCGAGGTTAACAAAAAGCCCCGCCCGCAGGTTTTATCGGTTCAGTCCGAGGGTACGGGCAAAAAGAAGGGCAGTAAGAAACGCGTGATTATTATCGTTCTCGTCGTTATCGCCGCCGTTTGCGCCGTCGCCGGTATTGTGCTTCTCGTCACTCCCGATTCCGGCGAAAAACCGACCGGTATAGGTACCGTCACGGGCAGGGGCGACCCGTCGTATGCCGAAATAACCGATAATAATGACAAAAATGCCGAAACAACCGTTCCGGATGCAAAATCCGCGGGCGGTCACGATTTGGCGGAGTCGGGACAGTCTGTTTCCGTTTCCGCGCTTCCCGATGTTCTGTCGTCATTTTTAAACGGTCATTTTTATATAAGCGGCAAAATCTTTTCCGCTTCGTCCGGCACGACCGATACGTTTACGCTTGCCGTAGACGGGTCGAATCATTTCATGACTGAGGATAAAAACGGCGTTGTAATAGGCGTTTGCAGCAACAGCGGTAAGAATTATTACGTAAACGTAAAAAAATCAACGTACCTCGAGGTTACGAATGAGATTATGCAGACTCTCGGCATGACCGCGGATGACTTTAAACTTAAAATATTTGATATGTCGCTTGTCAAGGACTACAGTCTTTACGCCGCGACGGTTGACTCCGAGGCGGGATTCTGTCTCGACGTAACGTACTCCGACGGATATAAGGACAAGGTTTATTATGTCAATGATAAGGTGGTTCAGATAAATGTGTACGACGCGCAGTCGAACCTTATAGAGAGCATTATATGCGATAAATTCGAGTCGAAGATACCGGATAATATGAACGGAATCGCGGCGTATAAACAGGTCGATTCGTATGAGGAGTTTTTTAATTCCTTAACGGAGTAAACAATAATTTATCGTTCCAAATATAAACATTCTTTATGTAGGGGA
>DJEG01000037.1:0-126 GCA_002431305.1 Ruminococcaceae bacterium UBA5904
AATCCGTTTTCATCTGCATATCTGTTTGCCGCGGTTTTGTCATAACCGGTTATTGTAAATCCTTCAATCTTATCGCCTGTACTGTATCCGAAAGATGGCATAAAGCCGGTTCGCGGAATATGCGGT